>JALTPW010000615.1 GCA_026999335.1 Chromatiales bacterium | reverse complement strand
GTGACGTCGCAGGGGCTGTCGTATTTCCACATTCCGGTGCCGTTCGATGCACCGGAAAAAAGACATCTCGGGATTTTTCTGAAATTGATGGCGACGCTGAAGGCTGAGCGGGTATGGGTGCACTGCGCAAAGAACTATCGGGTGTCGGCGTTCATGTTTCATTATCAACAATGGGTGGGAGAGCTTTCGGCGCAGGAAGCACAATCGATTCTCTATGCGGGCTGGCGGCCAGACAAGGTATGGCAAACGTTTTTGGCTATCGATTTTAATGATATATGAACCATCGCGCCGGCAAAATGGCCGGCTTTTTTCACGGCGGTTTCGTGTTTGGGTTCGTTTGTTTTTTTCACTTTCTATGCCCCATAAAAACTACTTTTGGAATAGCTATCGACTTTTCTTACCATTTTCCGTTGATCGATTTTTACAGAGAGCTAACCGACTGATTGAAAAGAGAAAAATATTTGTGTATGAAGCTGCAGAAGAAATGGCTTCACTCCGGAATTTTGGTATACAGCCTTCCCGCCTAATCAGGGAAGTATCTGGAGAGTCATAGTGAATACAATGCAATCGAGACGAAGTTCGCAGGTTGTGGCCATCGCCGCCGTAAGTCACAGGACAAGCAGCAGTAGCCGGTCATCCGGTTGCAATGAAAAGCGGGCCCCGGTGGCCCGCTTGTTCCGGGGGAATCGGCCGGTCATTGTTTTTCCAGCGCGGCATCCAGTGCCTTTAGCGTCTGGGCCAGCTCGTCTTCTTCGACGTCGTTCTCCGCTTGCCGTTCGCTTTCGTCCGAAATCCAGCGCAGGGCGATCACGCTGATATTGTCGGCCTCGGGGTAGCTGCGGAACTCGGCCTGGTAGGCGAGGCGGTCGACGGCCTTGTTGAGGGTGGTTTGTTGCAGTGTTTCCGCCATATAGTCGTCGTCGATGGCGTCCCACAGACCGTCGGAACAGAGCAGAAAAATGTCCTTTTTCTCGAGTGCGGTCTTTTCACTGAAGGTGGGAACGGGAGGGCGTTTGCGGTCGCCCACGCAGCGG
Organism: Chromatiales bacterium; assembly: GCA_026999335.1. Classification (GTDB taxonomy): domain Bacteria; phylum Pseudomonadota; class Gammaproteobacteria; order SZUA-152; family SZUA-152; genus DRQN01. The sequence continues at coordinate 8,961 of JALTPW010000615.1, read as the reverse complement.
GTAACGAGGTTGCGCTGGGGATGGTTTTTGAGTTCTCTTGCGCTGATCTTTCCGGCCGCTAGCAGATTTTCGATCTTTGAATGATCACGTGTGCGACTCAGTACATGGCCGTCACGGAACAGGTACAGGCGGCTGTCACCAACGTGCGCCCACCAGGCATGGCCGTGCTGGATCAGGCACACCACGCAGGTGGTACGTGGTTCCACTGGCGGATATTGTTCGACGCCCTTGTGAATGACCGCCCGATGGGCATCGGCGATCAATACCTTGAGGAAGGCGGACGGCTCGGCGATGGTTTGGCGGTGCTGTTGAAACTGACGCAGCATGCTGTTGACCAGGGCGGTGGAGGCCAGCTGGCCGCCACGATAGCCACCCATACCATCGGCCAGCACCAGCAGCACGCGGCCGTCGACCTCGGCGATACCGATGCGGTCTTCGTTGGACATACGGTTACCGAGGCGACTGGTCTTGGTGTGCTGGTATTTCATCCGCGGAACCAGGAAAAGGGATTGGCCATCTGTTCGAGCAGGTCACCGGGCTCCTGATCGGGGCGATCGAGGGCCTGGATGAATTCGTCGACGCTCTGCGGTCGCAGCAGCGGGTCGATTTCCATGGCCCAGTCCAGTGCTTCCAGCAGACCGGCGGAGTATCGCCGGCGGAAGACATTGGCGGCTGGGCGCAGCTTGTCTTTTTCCTTGCGCTGGTTGGAGGGGGGTGGCGAACTACCTTCGATGCAGGTGCGTAGGGTGGCGCCGATGGCATAGATGTCGGTCCAGGGGCCGACATAGCCACTGGGGTCATATTGTTCCACCGGTGAGAAACCCGGCGTGACCACCTGCGCCACCTGCAACTTGCGCGAGGTGCAGCGCGGAAATACGGCACCGAAATCCAGCAACAGGGGTATGCCGCCAGGGCACAGGTGGATATTGCCGGGTTTGATGTCGAGATGCAGCAGGCCGGTATTGTGCACCAGCCGCAAGCCGTTGAGCAGGGGCGGAAAAACGGTGCGTAGCAGGGTTTCACTAAGACCACCGCTGTGTGAACGGATATAACTCTGTAGGTTTTTGCCCGGGCGGTATTCCATCACCATATAGACGGTGTCATTGGCGCTGAAGAAATTGAGCACGCGCACGATGTTGGGGTGGTCGAGGCGGGCCAGGGCGGTGGCCTCCTGCAGGAACAGCTTGCGGCCCTCACCGAAATTTTCCGCATGGGCGTCGCTGATGGGGCCGATGGTGCCGTCGTCGCTGCGCTGGGCCAGCTTGTTGGGCATGTATTCCTTGATGACCACCTGCTGGTCGCTTTGTTCATCGTGGCACAGGTAGACGATGCCGAAGCCACCGGCATTGAGGGCTTGGTGCACCCGGTAGTGTTCCAGGCGGGCGCCCTTGGACAGGGCATTGCCGGAGGCGTGTTTGGTCTTGTTCAGGAAAGGCATACCCGTGGCTATGGCCCGTGCTGGCTATTCCGGTGGCGCGCTGTCACATGGATACCTGTGGGGATAGCAGTTAGAATTCGTGTCCACTTTTCCGAATCTCGCTTATTGGGCGTGCAAAGGGTTTTGCCATGATCCGCAGTATGACGGGCTTTGCCCGCCGTGAAGACAGCACCGATGACGGCTTGCTCGTCTGGGAATTAAGATCGGTCAACCATCGCTTTTCTGAAGTCAGCCCGCGTCTGCCGGAGGAACTGCGCTCGCTGGAGCCCCTGGTGCGCGAGCGCATCGGCAAACGCATCAAGCGCGGCAAGCTGGACGCCACGCTGCGCTTCAAGCCCGTGCCGCAAGTCGATCAGCCACTGGAGATCGACCATGAGCTGGCGACCAGACTATCGCGCGCCAGTCGCGAGATCGACGGCCTGCTCTACAATGCCGCGCCAGTGGATTCCTTTGATGTACTGCGCTGGCCGGGCGTGCTGGTGGCCCCGGCGCAGGATTTTGCACGCATCGGCGAGGCGGCGCTGGCCCTGCTGGACGCCACCCTGGGCGAGCTGATGAACAACCGTGAACGCGAGGGTGAGCAGCTGAAACGTGTCATCGAACAGCGCTGTGCAGCCATGGAAACGCAGGTGGTGAAGGTACGCCAACGTCTGCCTGAGGTATTGCAGGCGGTGCGTGAACGACTGCAGGCACGGCTCTCGGAACTGGCTGGTGAGCTGGATAATGACCGCGTCGAGCAGGAAATTGCCTTACTGGCCAACAAGGCCGACGTCGATGAGGAGCTGGATCGCCTCGATACCCACATCGCCGAGGTGCGCCGCGTGCTGGTACAGGACGAGCCGGTGGGTCGGCGTCTGGATTTCCTCATGCAGGAGCTGAACCGCGAGGCTAACACCCTGGGCTCCAAGTCTGTGGATGCCGAGCTGACCCAGGCCTCGGTAGAACTGAAGGTGCTCATCGAGCAGATGCGTGAGCAGGTGCAGAATATTGAATGAGACCACCGAGACAACCGTGGATGGCGGCACCCTGTATGTGATTTCCGCACCTTCGGGGGCCGGCAAGACCAGCCTGGTGAAGGCCTTGCTGGACAGCGTGGACGACATCGAGGTGTCCGTCTCCCACACCACACGCGCCATGCGCCCCGGTGAAGTGGACGGCAAGGACTATCACTTCGTCAACGCCGAATGCTTTCTGGCGAGGGTGGTGGACGGTGATTTTCTTGAACACGCACAGGTCTTCGACAACTATTACGGCACCTCCAGACAGGCGGTGCAGACCTTGCTGAAACGCGGCCGCGACGTCATTCTGGAGATCGACTGGCAGGGTGCACGACAGGTGCGCGAGCTGTTCCCGGACTGCCGCAGCGTTTTTATCCTGCCGCCCTCCAAGGCGGCGCTGCATGAGCGCCTGACCGGCCGCGGACAGGACAGCGAAACCATCATCGAGCGCCGCCTGCGCGACGCCGAGAACGATATGTCGCACTATGACGAATTCGATTTTGTGGTGGTCAACGACGTCTTCGAACAGGCCCTGTCCGAGCTGCGCGCCATTGTCATTGCCCAGCGCCTGAGCCTCGGCCGGCAGGCGGCGCGCTTGCGCAAGCTCATCGGCGAGCTAACCGACGGGGCCAGTTGAACCCGCCAATATTATCTTGGCGGAGTAGTGTATGATATGGCCTGTTTTTCAGTCGTGAATTGGGTATCGAATGGTGAGGTGTAATGTATGGTAAGGACAGAAACCCCGGTCTGTGATTTCGGCACGTCCGCAGTAGACTTCGCCCTGCCTGGCGTCGATGGCAAGACCTGGACGCTGGCCGATTGCCGAGGAGAGAAGGGCCTCCTCGTGATGTTCATCTGTAACCACTGCCCCTACGTCAAGTCCATCCACGAACGCCTGGTGCGTGATACCCGCGAGCTGCGGGCGCTCGGCATCAACAGTGTGGCCATCATGGCCAACGACCCCGACGAATACCCGGAAGACAGTTTCGACAACATGCGCCGTGTGGCCGAAAAACTCGACTTCCCCTTCCCCTATCTCATCGACGAGACCCAGCAGGTGGCACAGGCCTACGGCGCGGTCTGCACCCCGGACTTCTTTGGCTACAACGCCGACCTGCAACTGCAATATCGTGGCCGGCTGGACGCGAGCCGCAAGGAGCCGGTGCCGGACGCCCGCCGTGACCTGTTCGAGGCCATGCAGCAGGTGGCGGAAACAGGCCATGGCCCCGAGCAGCAGATCCCCAGTATGGGCTGTTCCATCAAGTGGCGAGAGGGCGCGACCTAGATCGCCGCTAAGCGTCACTATTGCCCTGCCCGCCCGGATCGGCGAGAATTGGCGGTTCCTCGCCTGTTTTGATCATGTATCGACGACTGACCGGCGAGCGAAACCGAATCATCAAGGTATGGCGCACCCACGAGAGTCGCGACAACCGATCAGGGAGAGCAGGCACAAAAAACGCCTGTGCGTGTCCATGGGGACGGCTGCATTCTGGCCCCCTTACTATCAGGAGGCGCGGACTTCATCGATTGAGACCCGGTTCGGGGCTGCCATGGCAGCGTCAGCGATTTCTGTTACCCGTAAAGGGCTGGCTGTCCGGATTTCCATTTTATTGAATAACGTTTAACTGAATTTACCTGAGAGAAGAATAGGAGAGTTATATGCCATCTCGTAAAGAGCTTGCCAACGCCATCCGCGCCCTGAGCATGGATGCCGTGCAAAAGGCCAATTCCGGTCACCCCGGCGCCCCCATGGGCATGGCCGATATCGCCGAAGTGCTGTGGAACAGCCACATGAAGCACAATCCCAACAACCCCGAATGGTATGATCGCGACCGTTTCATCCTCTCCAACGGCCACGGCTCCATGCTGGTTTACTCCCTGCTGCACCTCACCGGTTACGACCTCAGCATCGACGACCTGAAAAGCTTTCGTCAGCTGCATTCCAAGACCCCGGGGCACCCCGAATACGGCTATGCACCGGGCGTCGAGACCACCACCGGCCCACTGGGGCAGGGCATCACCAATGGTGTCGGCATGGCCCTGGCCGAACGCACCCTGGCCGGCCAGTTCAACCGCGATGGCCACCACGTCGTCGATCACTACACCTACGTATTCCTCGGTGACGGCTGCATGATGGAAGGCATCTCCCACGAGGCCGCCGCCATCGCCGGCACCTGGGGCCTGGGCAAGCTGGTCGCCTTCTGGGACGACAACGGTATCTCCATCGACGGCCACACCGACGGCTGGTTCAAGGATGACACCCCGAAGCGCTTCGAAGCCTATGGCTGGCATGTGATCCGTGACGTCGACGGTCACGACGCCGAAGCCGTCGACCGCGCCATCCGCGAGGCCAAGTCGGTCAACGACAAGCCCACCCTGGTCTGCTGCAAGACCGTCATCGGTTACGGCTCGCCCAACCTGTGCGGCAGCCACGACTGCCACGGCTCGCCACTGGGCGACGACGAGATCAAGGCCACCCGCGAGAATCTGGGTTGGAAGTATGGCCCGTTCGAGATCCCCGCAGACATCTATTCCGGCTGGGACGCCAAGGCCAAGGGTGACAGCGCCGAAGCTGCGTGGAACACCAAGTTTGGGGCCTATAAGACCGCCCATCCCGAATTGGCCGCTGAATTCGAACGTCGCATGAAGGGTGAACTGCCCGCCAACTGGGCACAGGTCGCCGATGACTTCATCAAGCAGGTCAACGACAAGGCCGAGAGCATCGCGTCTCGCAAGGCCTCGCAGAATGCCATTACCGGTTATGCACCGACCCTGCCCGAGTTTCTGGGGGGATCTGCGGATCTGACGCCGTCCAACCTGACCAACTGGCCAGGTGCCGTGAGCATCACCAATACCGTCACCGATGGCAACTACATGTCCTACGGCGTACGTGAATTCGGCATGTCTCATGTCATGAATGGCCTGACCCTGCACGGTGGCTTCATTCCCTTCGGCGGCACCTTCCTGATGTTCTCCGAATACGCCCGCAATGCCCTGCGCATGGCGGCGCTGATGAAGCAACGCACCCTGTTCGTCTACACCCACGACTCCATCGGTCTGGGCGAAGACGGGCCTACGCATCAGCCGGTGGAGCAGATCGCCACCCTGCGCCTGATCCCCAACATGACCCTGTGGCGCCCCTGTGATGCGGTGGAAACCGCCGTTGCCTGGCGTGCCGCAATCGAGAAGGACGACGGCCCCAGCTGCCTGATCTTCTCCCGCCAGGGCCTGCCGCATCAGGCCCGCAGCGACGAGCAAATCACCAATATCCGCAAGGGCGCTTATGTGCTGAAAGACTGCGGTTGCGACGAGCCCGATGCCATCATCATCGCCACCGGTTCCGAGATCGGCTTGGCTGTGGACGCCGCCGAGGCACTGACCGCGAAGGGCAAGAAGATCCGCGTGGTCTCCATGCCGGCAGTGGATGTATTCGAGGCTCAGGATGCCGAGTACCGCGAGTCCGTGCTGCCCAGCAACGTCATGGCTGTAGTCGCCGTCGAGGCTGGTGTCACCGCCTCCTGGTACAAGTACGCCAGCAAGGTTGTGGGTATCGACCGCTTCGGTGAATCCGCCCCGGCCAGCGACCTGTTCAAGGAATTCGGCTTCACCGTGGAGAACGTGGTCTCCGCCGTCGAAGACGTGCTTTGAAAAAATAATTAGCCACGGAGGGCGCCACAGAGTTCCTGGAATGTATTTTCCAATACCTTGGGTACTCTGTGCCGCTGTGGCAAAAGATTTTTATTTTGTTAAAAACTGGGAGAGTGAATATGACATTAAAAGTCGGTATCAATGGTTTTGGCCGCATCGGCCGCATGGCCTTTCGCGCCATCAGCAAGGATTTCACGGACATCGAAGTGGTTGGCATCAACGACCTGCTGGACGCCGATTATCTGGCCTACATGCTGAAGTATGATTCCGTGCACGGTAACTTCGATGGCGACGTGGCCGTCGACGGCAATAACCTGATCGTCAATGGCAAGACCATTCGCCTGACCGCCGAGCGTGAGCCAGCCAAGCTGGCCTGGTCCGACATCGGCGCCGACCTGATCATCGAGTGCACCGGCTTCTTCCTCACCGAAGAGACCTGCCAGGCGCACATCAACGCCGGCGCCAAGAAAGTGGTCATGTCGGCACCGTCCAAGGACAGCACGCCCATGTTCGTGCACGGCGTCAACCAAGATACCTACGCCGGTCAGGCCATCGTCTCCGCCGCTTCCTGCACCACCAACTGTCTGGCCCCTATCGCCAAGGTGGTCAACGACAAGTGGGGGATCAAACGCGGCCTGATGACCACCGTGCATGCCGCCACCGCCACCCAGAAGACCGTTGACGGCCCGTCTATGAAGGACTGGCGCGGCGGCCGCGGTATTTTGGAAAACATCATTCCGTCCTCCACCGGTGCGGCCAAGGCCGTGGGCGTGGTGCTGCCGGAGTTGAACGGCAAGCTGACCGGTATGGCCTTTCGCATACCGACCTCTGACGTCTCCGTGGTCGATCTGACCGTCGAGCTGAACAGCGAGGCCAGCTACGCAGACATTTGCGCCGCCATGAAGGCCGCCTCCGAAGGCGAAATGGCCGGTACCCTGGGTTATACCGAAGACAAGGTCGTCTCCACCGACTTCCGTGGTTGCGTTAACTCCTCGATCTTCGACGCCGGCGCCGGCATTGCCCTGGATGGCACCTTCGTCAAGCTGGTGTCCTGGTATGACAACGAGTACGGCTACACCTGCAATATGCTGCGCTTTGTTGAACACGTGGCTGCCAACTAGTCCGGGTACGCGGGGTGGGCGGATGCTCACCCCGCCCTGTGGCTTGCGAAAACCATTAGCCAAACCGGTCTGACGTGTTTGGCTAATGGTTTTTAGTCTTGTAAAAAAAAATAAGCAGTCTTGTGGAAATTAAGGAGTAGAACATGTCCATCATCAAGATGACCGACCTGGATCTGGCCGGCAAACGGGTACTAATTCGTCAGGATCTCAACGTGCCGATCAAGGATGGCAAGGTCACCAGCGACAAGCGTATCCGCGCCTCCCTGCCCACCATTGAACATTGCGTCAAGGCGGGCGCCAAGGTGATCCTGATGTCCCACCTCGGCCGTCCCAGCGAGGGCGAGAGTAACGGGGAGTTCTCCCTGGCCCCCGTTGCTGCGCACCTGTCCGGGCTGCTGGGCAAGGATGTACGCCTGATCAAGGATTACCTGGAGCAGGCCCCGACAGTTAGCGCCAGTGAAGTGATGATTCTCGAAAACGTCCGCTTCAACAAGGGCGAAAAGAACAATGACGATGCGCTGGCGAAACAATATGCCGCCCTCTGCGACATCTTTGTCATGGATGCTTTCGGCACTGCGCATCGTGCCCAGGCCTCGACCCACGGCGTGGCGAAATATGCCCCCGTGGCCTGCGCCGGCCCTCTGCTGGCCGGTGAACTGGATGCCCTGGGCAAGGCACTGGACAACCCGGCACGGCCGATGGTGGCCATCGTCGGAGGATCCAAGGTATCCACCAAGCTGACGGTGCTGGATTCTCTATCCAAGATCGTCGATCAGCTGATCGTCGGTGGCGGCATTGCCAATACCTTCATCGCCGCCGTCGGACACAATGTTGGCAAATCGCTGTACGAGCCGGATCTGATTGATACCTGCAAAAAACTGACCGCCGACGCCCAGGCCGGAGATGGCGACATCCCCGTGCCAGTGGATGTGGTATGCGGCAAAGAGTTCTCCGAGACCGCCGAGGCGACCCTGAAAAAGGTCAACGAAGTGGAAGATGACGATATGATTTTTGACATCGGGCCGGAATCTTCTCAGCAGCTGGCCGAAATTTTGAAGACCGCCGGCACTATCGTCTGGAACGGCCCTGTGGGTGTGTTCGAGTTCGATCAGTTCGGTGAAGGCACCAAGGCCATCGCCCTGGCCATCGCAGAAAGCGATGCCTTCTCTATCGCTGGTGGTGGCGACACCCTGGCGGCGGTCGACAAGTACGATATTGCTGATAAGGTGTCCTATATTTCCACTGGCGGTGGTGCGTTTCTCGAATTCCTCGAAGGTAAGAAACTGCCTGCGGTAGATATTCTGGAACAGCGGGCCAAGGGTTGAACACGGCGAAAATTGGAGTAGATAACTTGGAACGCAGAACAAAAATTGTTGCCACCCTGGGGCCATCCACCGACGACCCGAAGGTGTTGGACAAGCTGATCGAAGCCGGGGTGGACGTCGTTCGCCTCAATTTCTCGCACGGCACCGCCGAGGATCACATCACGCGAGCGGAAAATGTCCGCAACCGTGCACGCGCCTTCGGCCGCCAGATAGGCGTGCTGGCCGACCTGCAGGGGCCGAAAATCCGCATCGACCGCTTCAAGGGTGGTGAGGTGGTGCTGGAGGACGGCACGACGTTTATCCTCGACGCCAGCTGGCCCGCCGATGCCGGTACCGTCGAGCGCGTGGGGCTGACCTACAAAGATCTGCCCAATGACGTCAAGCGCGCCGATCTGCTGTTGCTGGACGACGGCCGTATCGAGCTGTGGGTT
>JALTPW010000614.1 GCA_026999335.1 Chromatiales bacterium | reverse complement strand
CACATCAGCGAGCGTCAACGCCGCTGGATGAAAAATGAGCACCGGCCCTTCGGGTTGCCTCTGAAAAAACGCCATACCGCGTTGTTCGTCGTTCATTTGGAACCACCAAACCTCTCTCCTCACGCCTCGCCTAAGAGCGCCTACTTTTGGTGTCTGGCGCTTTTTCAGAGGCAACAGGACTGTCAAAATGATTGAGAACACCCCCTAGGGAACTATTGCGTGAGTCAGGCGGTTTGGAGTCATTTATTGCCGGATTTGCGGTAGACTTGCTCATATCGGTGTTTATCTCAGCTCATCTGAGCCGGGCGACTGACCGTCACGCGGTGGCGGCCAGTGCTGGCGATGCAATAGGTGCAACAGATCTCGATGAACAAGAATAAAGACGCACAACGCATCCGGCGTGAGTACAACCAGTGGGTCGCCAATGAAACGCTGGAAGACTATGCCCTGCGTTATACCGCCAAACGGGCACGACGCTGGTCCACAGCTTGGGTTGCCAACACCGCGTTGGGCATTATTTCTTTCCTGGCACTGGAGGCCATCGGCGGTACCATCACCCTGAATTACGGTTTCACCAACGCCATGTGGGCGATACTGGTGGTGGGAGGTATTATCTTTCTGTCCGGGTTGCCACTAGCCTATTATGCCGCGCGCGATGGCATCGATGTCGACCTTCTCACCCGTGGCGCCGGTTTTGGTTATATCGGTTCCACCGTTTCATCTCTAGTTTACGCCTCATTCACCTTTATATTCTTTGCCATTGAAGCAGCAATCATGTCGATGGCCATCAATATGACCACGGGCATTCCGATGTCGCTGGCCTATCTCATCAGCACCATCGTGGTGATCCCTCTGGTGACTCACGGCATCACGCGTATTTCCCATTTTCAGGCCTGGACACAACCTCTGTGGCTATTTTTGCAAATCCTGCCGTTGGTGTTTATCGGCATGCACGAGTCTGAAGCCTTTTCACAATGGCTCACGTTTGGCGGTTCTGCTGCCGGGGGAGAGCAAGGGTTTCAACTGCTGCTGTTTGGTGCGGCGGCAGCGGTGATTTTTCCCCTGATTGCCCAGAATGGCGAACAGGCCGACTTTTTGCGGTTTTTGCCGGAGCGAACCGAACAGAATAAAACCCAATGGTGGCTGGCCGTGGTGGGTGCCGGGCCGGGTTGGGTGGTGTTTGGTGTCATCAAGCTGTTTATTGGCTCATTTCTCGCGGTGCTCGCCCTGAATCACGGCTTATCTCCCACCTTAGCCGATGACCCGGCACATATGTATGCCGTGGCATTTAACTACATCACGGTGAATCCCGATATGGCGCTGTGGCTGGCGGGTATTTTTGTGGTCATTTCACAGTTGAAGATCAATGTTACCAATGCCTATGCCGGATCTATCGCCTGGGGTAATTTCTTCTCACGGTTGACGCACAGTCATCCGGGGCGTGTGGTGTGGCTGGTGTTCAATGTGACGATTGCACTGATGCTGATGGAGCTTGGACTTTATCAGGCCTTTGAAAGCATTTTGATTACCTACGGCTGTCTGGTGGTCGCCTGGGTAGCTTGCGTGGTCGCGGATCTGGTGATCAACAAGCCGCTAGGCCTGAGTCCGGCGCATATCGAGTTCAGACGCAGTCACCTGTACGACATCAATCCAGTGGGTGTGGTATCGATGCTTATCGCCTCTTGCGTCGGTATTCTCGCCAATTGGGGGCTTTTTGGCGAGGTTGCGGAGGCCCTGGCTGCCTTCATATCTTTGCTGATCCCCTTTGTTACGGTACCACTCATCGCCTGGCTCACTCGGGGGAGGTATTATCTTTGTCGTCAAGCGGAGGAAGACGCCGTGCCTGAATCGCCACATGAGGAAACACAACAACGTTGCCAGGTCTGTGAAAACTGTTTTGATCACGAAGATATGAGTCAGTGTCCGAGTTATGATGGCGCAATTTGCTCATTGTGCTGTGCATTGGATTCCCGTTGTGGTAATCAGTGCCGCCCACATGCCCACTTATCGGTACAATCATCGTCACTATTCAGTCGGATACTGCCGGCGTTCATTCACCAGCGATTGCATTCTGTCACGGGACATTTTTTGGGCATGTTCTTCATAACCACCGGCATTATCGCAGGTTTGCTTACGGTGGTTTTTTATGGTCAGCAAAACAAAACAGAAGCTGATTTGATCTTGATCAGCGGTGCATTATGGCAAGTATTTTTCCTCTTGATGTTGATCACCGGTGTCTTGGTCTGGCTTTATGTGCTGGCCCAGCAAAGTGCCCGCTTCGCCCTCAATGAAACACGGCTTCAAGCAGAATTGTTAGCCAATGAAGCAGAAGCACACGAAAAAACCGCAATAGAATTGGCGCAGGCACGTGATACGGCCAATGCAGCCAATCAGGCCAAATCGCGTTATTTGTCAGGCGTTAGTCATGAGTTAAGGACACCACTGAACACCATTTTTGGTTATTCCCAGCTAATGGAGGCCGACACCCGGCTGGATGCAAAAAACCAAAAAATTTCATCGGTGATAAGGCGTAGTAGTGAACATCTTGCAGATGTCATTGAAGGTCTGCTGGAAATTTCAAAAATCGAGGCGCATAAATTTGACTTGCACCGTGATACGGTGGATCTGCGTTTGTTGATTCAACAGCTTGACGATATGTTTCGACCATTGGCCAAGGATAAGGGCATTGATTTTATTGTTATTTGTCAGGCGGAACTGCCCCGGTTCGTTTCCACCGATGAGAAGCGGCTGCGACAAATCTTGTTGAATTTGCTGTCCAACGCCATAAAATTCACCCTTGAAGGTAAAGTCGAGTTGCAAATCACCTACCGGAATCAGGTTTCCCGCATGATCGTTAGAGATACAGGCATCGGCATTGCCGAGGATGACCAGTCGAGGATTTTCGAACCCTTTGAGCGAGTACATAATAAACAGACTCAATTGATTAGTGGTACTGGGCTGGGTTTGTCGATTAGCCGTCTGCTGGTAGAAATGATGGGAGGCAATCTTGAACTGAAAAGTCAGCTTGAACAAGGCACGGAGTTTTGTCTGAGTCTTTTTTTACCGAGCGTGGACGAGCGGCTTACGGTGAGTCAGGATCATGCCAATATCTGTGGTTATGAAGGGGAATCTCGCCATATCATGATTGTCGATGATGAAAGCAGTCATCGGCACTTGATCAGTGATTTATTGCAGCCGCTAGGTTTTGTCGTTCATCAGGCAGAGTCGGCCGAACAGACATTTGCCCTGTTAGAAGGACGGCTTCAGTCTATTGACTTGTTCTTGCTGGACATCAATATGCCTGAAGTGAATGGTTGGCAGCTATTGGAAGAGCTTCGCCAGCGTGGCTTCAAAAAATCCATCATCCTCCTTTCGGCCGATCCGTATGAAAATGCCACTTTGCAGGAAAAAGAGGCGGGGTTTGATGCTTATATCAATAAGCCGGTACGCATTGAAAAATTGCTTGAACAATTACAGCGCTGTCTCGATTTGAAGTGGCGAAATATTCAAGAAATTTCGCAAAAAAATTCAAGGGACAGCGGCAATGATGAAGCATTCCTTCCAGATCCTGACACCATTGATTCATTGAAAAATTTTGCAAGCATGGGTTACTTGAAAGGGGTGATGGAATGTATTGAACCTCTTGAATCACAGTATCCACAATCGCCCTGGGTTGCAAAAATAAG
>JALTPW010000613.1 GCA_026999335.1 Chromatiales bacterium | reverse complement strand
GCTCATGAGCTGCTGAATCTCAACGGCCGACGGCCTCGGCTCATTGGCGGAAAACGCCACCGCTAGCAAGCGCTGACGCTGCCCTTCCAAGGCCACCATACGATCAATTTCACCGGCATGCAGCGACACCATCATCGCCTGGGTGAGCGCGACCACTTCCAGCCAGATACGAAGCGTGCCATTACATTCTGCTGTGGGCATCCTGCACGTCCTGTGGAATGGCGTCCCAGGCCTCCTTGATGGGGTTGATAAGATTGATCACCTCATCGAGAATGGCCACGTTGTTACTGGCATTGGCTTCCGTGAGCCGCCGCTCCATGTAGTCATAGAGCGAAAACAGATTTTCGGAAATCTCACCGCCCTTTTCCATGTCCAGACTGACCCGTAGCCCCTCGACAATGGCCACTGCGGAAATGATGTGCTGTGCCTTTTTGTCGATAATACCCTGGGCCATGTAGCCGCGGGCGGTGGCAATCTTGTCCAGGGCCGCCTGCAGCAGCATCTGAATCAGCCGGTGTGGGCTGGCAGCACCGACACCACTGTGTACGGCCACCTCGGCATAGGAATTCAAGGCGCCTGCTGCATTACCCGTATAGCTCATGATGATTCACCCTTGTTTTATCTGTGTTTCGTCTGTGTTGTTTCGTCACTGTAGTTTTTTGCTGGCCACAGCTTGCCATCGCCGGATGTTAGCTTGACGCTGCCCCCGGCAACGAACCCAACTGTTGAGAAAGGAAACTGCTGGTACTCTGCATACTGGTAAGCAGACCGTCGAGCGCCGTAAACTGGGCACGATAACGGGCCTCCGTCAAAGTCATGCGATATTCGAAACCTTCAATCTGAGTATCGATGCGACCGATGCGTGCATTGATGCCATCTTCACGTGTGTCGATGATGCCGTCGGTGGTCAACTGCTCTTCGGCCAAGGCCTCGAAGCGGAAGGCATAACCCTGGTCGTCATTGGCAAAAAGCTCAGCGACACCGTTGAAATCCTCAACCAACTTTTTGTTCAGCAGGACACTGTCGAGTTCGAGATCCCCCGAGCGAGAGGTCTTGATGCCAACCTCGGAAAGAAACTGCAGGCTGCTACCCAGCCCCGTGGGTGCCGTGTTGAGGATGCTACGCATCTGTGACTGAATGGAAATCAGCGTATTGTCGCCCTGCAGATCCCCCTTGGACAGGAAACCGATCATGCCACGCAGATTATTATAGGCATCGACAAAGGCCTGCACATTGTCCTTTACCGCACCGCTATCACGACTCACGGAGAGGGTTTCGGTGGTGCCGGCCGCAGCCAGAGCATTAAGCTCGATGGTGATGCCTTCGATGGCACCCGTTATCGTATTTGAACCACTGGTTACCTGGTTGCCATCCAGCGTAAAGACGGCATCCTGCGCCGCCGTCACTGTGTTCATACCCAGGGTGGCAGCCACATTGCCGCTGACATCGCTCAGCGTCACGCTGTTGGCGGCACCGGTCTTGTCGCTGCTGAGCAGCAGGCGGCTACCGCTGTCCACGGTGATCACGGTGGCGGTAACGCCGGTATTATCCGTCGCAAAATTGATGGCATTTTTAATGCCATTCAGAGAATCGTTGCCAGCATCGATAAGCACATCAAAACTATTGCCACCCAGGTCGATACGCAGGGTACCGGTGGCCGCGATGCTGCTTGAGGTGTCGACAAAGTCCTGAGATGTGAGTTTGTGGACTTGTGCCAGCTGGTGGGTACCGTTGTCGGAAAAATCGATACTGTAACTTCCAGGGACCGCCGTCGAAGAGGCGTCCACGGTAAATATGCTGTCATTGGAAGAACTGGCGTTATTAGCAGAAAACTTGTCGATGGCGCCCAAACCGGCCATGGTCGACTGGAAATCGGCAATGGCGCCCTTCAGACGGCCGTAGGCGCTAAGATCTGTATCCAGCTCCTCTTTACGGGTTTTCATCACGCCCAATGGCAGGCGTTCAGCATCCATCAATGCACCGATAAGACCATTGATGTCCAGACCCGAGCCAATCCCTGGTGATGAAATAGTGGCCATAAAGCCAACTCCTCACAATACTCGCCTGCGAATGATCGCGGGCCTTTAAATTACTGATAACTTCTTATATCTGAGCAAATTTCAGGCCAGATCAGACAGGTTTCAGACTTTGTCCTGAAACAGGTTTCCCTTGTCTTCGTGCATCTGCATCATGCGGCGCGCCAGCGCCAGCAATTCTTCGGAGGGGATTTGGCGTATCACCTCGTCAGTGGTGGAATCCATCACCTTGATCACCGTATCACCGGTGATGTCGTCAATCTCAAACTGGAGAGCCCGATCCTGACGCTGAATGAAATCATTGAGGTTCTGCACGGTTTCGCGCACTTCACGTGAGCGCGTCGCTGCATTGCCTGCTCGTGGATCCGAGACCGGCGGCAAATCTTTGCCTGTGGCGGGCAGGTTACCGCTCACAGTGGACGTGCTTGCCGGGTCGGCGGGTTTCTGCGCAACAGGTCGTGCAGGCCGGATATCAGGTACCACCTGGAGCATTGGTATTTCAGTCATACTTGCCATGCTACATCTCCTTACAGCATCCCCGAGGCATTATGCCCCGGGGGACTGTTTTCGAGCTCGTTTAACGCAACAGCGACAGGATATTCTGTGGTACCTGGTTGGCCTGGGACAACATCGCCACACCCGCCTGCTGCAAGATCTGCGCACGAGTCAGATTGGCCGTCTCGGCGGCAAAGTCAGTATCCTGAATTCGGCTGCGCGAGGCGCTCAGATTTTCCACCGTGACCTGTAGATTGCGCACTGTGGATTCAAAGCGGTTCTGCTTGGAACCCAGGTCGGCACGGATGGAATTGATGCGATCCAGAGCCGTATCCGCCAAGCCGATAGCACTCAGCGCGCCCGCGGCCGTGCTGACATTGGCAGCGGTAATGAAAGAGCCGATACCACTGGCGCCAGCAATATCCTTGAACTGGATATTCACCTGGTTGACGGCAGCGGAAGTACCTTGGCCAATCTGGAAGGCCGCAGACTGGGTGGAGCCGATGACCTTGACACCATTGAAGGTCACGGCATCGGCGATTCGGGAGATTTCCTCGCGCAGCTGAATCACTTCGCTGTCCATGGCATTGCGCTCGGTATCGGTGTAGTTGCCGTTGGCGGACTGAACCGCCAGTTCACGGACACGCTGCACCATGCTGGTCACTTCCTGCAGGGCGCCTTCGGCGGTCTGCGCCAGAGAGATACCATCGTTGGCATTACGGATTGCCTGGTTGTAACCACGGATCTGTGAGGTCAGGCCCTCGGCAATCTGCAGGCCAGCCGCATCATCCTTGGCGCTGTTGATGCGCAGGCCGGAAGACAAGCGCTCCAGGGAAGTCTGCATGGCGGACTGGGAAGAATTCAAGGCACGCTGGGAATTCAGCGACATAACATTGGTATTAATATACTGAGCCATTTTAATGCTCCTCTGAAAATATGCGCCCAATCACACCCACAAGGGTCGGGCTGCTAATCTAGCGGATACGGTGCCTCGCACTCGGGCTCCATTTACCGCTCCCAACTCACTTATCGGTTCTGAGGACGTTATTCTTTAGGCTGGCAATGAAAAAAGTCATGGCCATGTCATAGCATTCACGAGGCCATTGCAGGCACCTGAAAAGCAGCATTTTCCATCAACAATCAAACAGCTGCAGAGTAA
>JALTPW010000612.1 GCA_026999335.1 Chromatiales bacterium | reverse complement strand
CCCCATATCTCGCAATATCATGCAGGACAAAACCATAGAGCATGAGGCCGCTTGCCGTTAATACAGAAAGTCGTTTCGATAAACGCAACCGGCCTACAGTAAAGCCGGAAACGGAAACCGACAGGATATATATGCCTAACCCCAGTGCCGATGGATTGCCAGTGGAAATCAGCACTGGCGCCACAAAACTGGCCAAGATACCTAATGCCCCGAGCAAAGGGCCATGTAATAATGCGGCGAATGCTGTCGCGATGGCCACTACCCCCAAGGCAACAAGCGCCACCTGTTGCGATAGCATGTCGTACAGTTCATAAGCGGCATAAACGGAGGCAAAGGCACCCATCGTGCCGGCAGCTGTCAGAATTGCCGGGATATCGGCTTTTGCAAATCCGGGAAATGAAAATACCCTGCCTCGTCGTCTGCTCCACTCGCCAAGTGCAATCAAAACAGCGGAAAACAAAAGCCCAAGAAAAATTCTTACGCCAGGGCTCAACAAGCCTTTTTCTATTGAAAATTTAACGAGAAATACCGCGCCCAAAGCAAGGGCCAATCCGCCTACCCATACGGCCCATAAACTGCCAATGGTTTCTTCCAGATTGCGCAAGGGGTTTGCAGTATCAGTCAAAACCGGCGATGTTTGAAAATCTTCATTGGCTTTTTGTGTATGTGCCCATTCTGCCTCATATGTCGTAACCCCGTCTGTCCAGACGTCGTGCGATTTGTCGGCGGATGGTTTTTCTGTAACAACTTCTTCTTTTATCTGGGCTGAGTGTAAATCAGGGTTCAATTCATCATTTTTTACATGGCTGGGTTCTTGTTTTCCAGCAGTCCATTCTTTATCCGTCAACAGCCGGGATATTTTAATTTTGCTGTCGCGCAATTCACATTCAAGGCGGCGGACTTTAAAAAACGAGACAGCGCCCAATATAGCTCCCAGGAATAGGAGTAAAACAAGCACTATCGCTACAAAAAAAATTTCGTCCATATCTAACCTTAAAGAAAAGAGCAAAAATTTATGGGTTTATCGCAGTACTGAACGACTACCTACTCCGGCTTGTGGTTCTTCGTCAGGGCGGATAAACAACAGGAGGTTGGGCTGGCTGCTGGTCATAGCAGTATCCATCATACGAGGCAATTCATGCGTGAGGCCTATCCGTGTTGTGCGGTGGCGGCTTTGGCGGAGTGTAAAATAATTTGGGGGTTGGGGGAATCTTTCAATCCAGCCTGCGGTTTTGGAGATGCATTACCGATGTGGATTTAGCCGAGAGTGAAATAAAAGCTGGCACCCTTGCCGGGTTCGGCCTCGGCCCAGATTTGACCACCGTGACGCTGGACGATGCGTTGCACGGTGGTCAGGCCGATGCCGCTGCCCTCGAATTCATAGGCCGTGTGCAGGCGGTGGAAGGGCTTGAAAAGCTGGCTGGCGTACTGGCTGTCAAAGCCTGCACCATTGTCTTGAACAAAGAAAACCGCTTGCCCCTCCTGCTGGTAACAGCCAAAGCAGATCCGCACATTGTCGGATTTGCTGGTGTATTTCCAGGCGTTGCCGAGCAGGTTGACCAGCATGATACGCAGCAGTCTGATGTCACCCCGGGCCGAGACATCCGCCTGAATCTCGAAGTGAACCCGGCGTTCGGGGCTTTGCTGCTGTAGTGTCTCGCTGATTTCCCGGGCCAGGGTCGTGAAAGATATGCGGCTGACATCCAGCTGGTGACGGCTGATGCGGGACAGGCTGAGCAGGTCGTCGATAAGCTCACCCATGCGCTTGGTGTTGCTACACACGCGGTGCAGATAGTCGCGTCCTTCGTCATCGAGTAATTGCTCATAATCTTCCATCAGGATTTGGCTGAAACCATGGATGGCCCGCAACGGTGCACGCAGGTCGTGTGACACCGAATAGGCGAAGGCCTCCAGTTCCTCGTTGGCATTGAGCAGTTCTGCGGTGCGTGCCGCAACCCGCTTCTCCAGAGTGTTGCGGTAGGCGGTCAGTTCCTGCTCGACCAATGTCCGTTCAGTGATATCCTGCACGGTGCCGATACTGCGTAGGGGGGTGTCATCGCTGTCGTAAAGAGTTTCACCACGCTCGTGCACGTATTTGATGCGGCCGTCGGGCAACTGCAGGCGGTGCCGGTTTTCAAACGGGCTGTGATCCTTCACCGATGCCGTATAGGCCGCATCAAGCAGCGGCAGATCATCCGGGTGTACAGTGTTGCGGAAATGTTTGATATGGGCCGCAAAAAACGATTCACCGGACAGATGGCTCAATGAGTCTGGATCCAGCTCGAAGATACGGTAGGTCTCCTCGGACCAGCACAGCCGGTGGTGCTCTGGCTCCAGCTCCCAGCTGCCGACATGCGAAATACGCTGCGCCTCCGAGAGCATTTTCTGGCTGTTGCTCAGTGCCGCCTGCTGGGCGTATTCATCGGTGACATCACGGAACACCAGGATGATACCGAGGATATTACCGTGGTCATCGATAATGGGTGCACCACTGTCAGCGATCTGGTATTCATGACCGTCCTTGCTGATCAGTACGGTGTGGTTGGCAAGGCCAACGATATACTGGCTCTCCAACACCTTGTCCACCGGGTTTTTCACGGGCTCACGGGTGGCAGCACTGATGATGTGGAACACCTCCGGTAGCGGGCGCTCCCGGGCCTCATCCTGGCGCCAACCGGTAAGAGATTCGGCCACCGGGTTCATGCGCGTAATACGCCCCTCGGCATCGGTAACGATCACACCATCGCCGATGCTGTTGAGGGTCAGGGACAGATGCTGTTCGCGTTCCGCCAGCCTGTCGCGTTCGATGCGAATGCTCGACACCATGCCGTCAAAGACGCTGCTGAGCTCGGCGATTTCATCATTGCCGGAGACACTCGAACGGGCACAGAGATCACCACTGGCAACGGCGCTAGCGGTCTGGGTGATGCGTTCCAGGCGGCGGGTGAGGACGTGGGCACTGAGCAGGGACACCAGCAGGATCAGGATCAGTCCACCGGCAGACCAGCCAATCGCCAGCGCCTGTACTCGGTCGTGCAGAGCAATCAGCGGCGCCTCAGAGAAGGCAATGCCCAGTATACCCAGCGGCCCGGCGGCATTTTCCAGGGCGCGTTCCTTCCACAACAGCTGTGGGTAGTTGGCATAGTTCTTCATTTCCACCAATGACTTGGTGACCCAGCCGGGCTCACTGGCGGCGACGATGATCCCCCATTCATCCGCCAGCACCACGAGTTCGATGAGATTGTTACGGGTAAGCTGTTCCAGCTGCGGCTGAATATCATCGTACTGACTGGTCAGCAGGGCGGTGCGGGCAAAGCCCTCGAGCAGATCGAGGACAGCGACCTCCTGCTGTTGCAGCTGTTCACGGCTGCCATCGAGATAACTGGACAGGGCCTGCGTCAGCACCGCGCCAAGGATCGCCGCCTGGAGCAGGAACATGGTCACTGTGATGCGGAATTTAAGGGAGAACCTAGGCATGGCGTTGCATCACTTTAGATAGCGGCGTATGACATCGTAGTCCGCCGAATGATAAGGCACAAAGCGGCTGTCCGGGCCGATGTGTCGGAGCAGATCGCGCCCTTCGGCGCTTTCTTCCAGGCTGAGAATGAAATGCCTTAATTTATCACCCTCATCAAGTGGAAAATCCGGCCGGGTGACAAACAACATGTGTGGGAAGGGTTCCGTCCGGTAGAGAGTGCGTAGCTTGACACCCATCTTGCGCTCGAATGAGCGCAGGCCTGCGCCACCACCGGTAGCACAGGCATCGACGCGGTTGACCAGCAGATTGTGCAGACAGGCGGGGGTGCTGGGGAAATACCGGGTCTGAAAATGTTTATTCGCCTGCAGGCCCTGTTTGTCCAGATCAACCCAAATGATAACGCTGGCAGGGGAGCGGGCCGGTGGCAGACCCAGGGTCTTGCCACGCAGATCGCCAATCCGTTTCAGGGAGCTGTTGATCAGTACCACGATGCTCGCGGGGTTTGAAGGACGCCGGGCCAGCGGGATATAGCCCCTGTGATCGACCAACGGCACCACCGCAAAGGGAGGCACGAGGGCGATATCGAAGTCACCGCGCAGCACGCGCGCACGGAAGGACTCGAGGTTTTTCGCCGTGCCGAGGCGCAGTGGGCGGTCGAGCAGTTCGCCAAAGGCCGCGGCGAGGGGGGCATAGGTCTGTTCGATACGTGTCGGGCTCAGGTAGGGGAAGACGCCGAGGCGGTATACCGTGGATGATTCGGCGTGGGGGCTTGCCTGTAGACCAGTGGCGCACAGTAGCCATAATCCGCCGAGTAGCAGGGCGAACCGAAGACGGAAAATGGCGAAAAATGGAATCACGTTGGCCGTTGTTTTCGGGGTCTCAGGCGTCAGTCGTGCCGTCGATGCACACCTCCGGGAGATGTCCTGTTAACGGCCATCCATGGTTGTACTTGATATTGCACTTGATTCCAGATGGGTAGTGCTTTTCAGCGGTATGCTGATGGTAAGTCCTTGCACAGAAGACGAGAATACAACGATCACATGGCTGATGGCGAGGATGATTTCACGCGGATCTCCGGCAGCATCGGCCTGTGGTGGCGATCAGGGCTTGCCTGACAAAGAGGTGGACAGGGTGCTCAGCCCCATGGCCTGGGCAACGATAAGTCTTTTCAGGAGACCCGCATGGTCGGCCAGATTGAGTCCCAGATTGCGCAGCTCGCGCAGCCCCGGGGTATCGTTGCTGAACAGGGCTTTGAAGGCACCCATGGCGTCCAGCATCAGCAGGTTAGCGCCACGGCGGGCACGTTCATAGCGGCGCAGGGTCTTGAAACTATCGATGGGGCGTTGGGCGTGATGCGCTTCCAGTACCACCGCGGCCAATTCCTCCACATCGGCAAGGCCCAGATTCACGCCCTGCCCGGCCAGTGGATGGATGGTGTGCGCGGCATCGCCCACCAGCGCCAGGTGTGGTTTGACATATTCCTTCGCGTGCCGGCCCTTGAGTGGAAAGGCGCCGCGCGGGCCAACACCGGTGACGCTGCCCAGGCGATGCATGAAGGCTTCACCCAGCGCGCTCATGAAATCGGCATCGTCCAGCGCCAGCAGGCGTTCGGCCTCCTCCGCGCTGGTGCTCCAGACGATGGAACTGCGGCCCTCGGGCAGGGGCAGGAAGGCCAGCGGGCCGCTGGGCAGAAAACACTGCCAGGCGGTGTCTTCATGATGGTGTTCGGTCTGCACCGTAGTCACCACGGCGGTCTGTTGGTAGTGGCGTTCCTGTACCTCGATACCAGCCTGCTGGCGTAACCAGGAATGGGCGCCGTCGGCGCCGATGATCAGCGTGGCCTGCAACAGACCGCCATCATCCAGTTGCAGTTGGGCGTGATTGCTGCGCAGTATCAGCCGTTTGGGTTTGACGGGGCAACGATAGTCGATGTTGTCGTGCTGGCGCAGGCGTTGTAACAAAGCCAGGGTGATGACGCGGTTCTCGATGATATGGCCCAGATTGGGCTCGCCCAGTTCAGCGGCGTCGAAGTGGATGTGGCCAGTGCCGGTGGCGTCCCAAACATCCATGGCCTCGTAGGATTGCACCCGCATGGCCGCCATCGCCGGCCATGCGCCAAGGCGGCGGAACAGACTTTCCGAGGCGCGGGTGATAGCGCTGACACGGATGTCGAAACTGTCGGCGGGCCATTCGCCGGACGGATCAAGACCTTCGATAACAGCGATAGAGAGAGTGCTGTCGGCCAGCGCACAAGCCAGGCTGGCACCGACCATACCGCCGCCGATGATGACGATGTCGTACTTATTTCTGCTGATGGACACCGAACTGCTCCTTTCGGTAGGGTGGGCATTGCCCACCATAGGCGCCGGTGGGCAGAGCCCATCCTACGAAGGTATGTTTCATTGCGGGTTTCATAGCGGCAACCCCCGCGCCAATCTGGGCAGCCGGCCGCCGATGCCCATGGCATTGCGTGCCAGGCCGTGTTTCAGCGGCGGCAGAATATCGATGGCCAGCAGGCCGAGATTGCGCGCCAAACTCAGCGGTGGAAAGCGGTTGGAGAAGGTATGCACCAAGGCATTGGTGAAACCAATGATCTTGCGATGGTCACTCTCGCGCCAGCGGACGTAATCTTCCAGTATGGTCAGTGCGCCCATATCGCGGCTAGCCTCCCGGGCTTCGTTGAGCACCTGCGCCAATGCCGCCACGTCGCACAGACCGAGGTTGAAACCCTGCCCGGCGATGGGGTGCAGGGTATGGGCGGCGTTGCCGATCAGGGCCAGGCGCGGGCGGATCTGCTCGCGGGCCTGGATCAGGCGCAGCGGGTAGCTGGCGCGCTGCCCAACCTTGAGGAGTCGACCCAGACGCCAGCCGAAGGCGTCCTGTAATTCCCGCAGAAATCCGTTGTCATCCAGAGCCAGCAGGTATTCGGTCTGTTCCGGGCCGTGGGCCCACACCAATGAACAACGCTGCTCGCCACCTTGTGTGTTGAGGGGCAGCAGGGCCAGCGGACCCTGCGCGGTGAAACGCTCGTAGGCAACGTTTTGGTGTGGCCGCTGCGGGGTGATGTTGGCGATGATGGCGGTCTGCTGGTAGTCCTTTTCCGTCACCGCGATGTCCAGCAGGCGGCGCACCGAGGAGTCACCACCATCGGCGGCGATCACCAGCGCGGCGGTGACAGACTCGCGCTGGCCGTCGCGTTCGATGACGGCGGTGGCGTGATCTTCGCCGAGCTTGAGTTCACACAGGGTGGCGGGACTGATGAGGTCGAGGTTGTCCAGTTCACTGACACTCGCCACCAGTCCCTGGCCCAGGGCGCGGCCGGTAATCACGTAGCCCAGCGCCTCGACGCCCTCTTCACGGGCGTCCAGCCGGGTAATGCCGAAATGACACCGGTCGGAGACGTGGATACGCTCGATGGGCGTGGCGGCGGGGGCCAGCGTGTCCCATTGCCCCATGGCATCGAAAATGCGCCGACTGCCCTGCGACAGCGCAATGGCACGGTCATCGTAGCTGGGCTGGCTGGCGGTACGGAAGGGTACGACCTCGATCATGGCAATGCGCAGCGGCTGGTCACGCAGGGCGATAGCCAGACTGGCGCCGACCATGCCGCCACCGATGATGAGGATGTCGTAGTCGGTGTTCATGCTTTGTTGCCTACCGCCAGCCTCCAGGAGGCTGGCGTCTTATTTGGAGCGGGCCATGCCCGCGATTTGCTGTTGGCTCTATTGGTCACAGAAACTGATTTTAACCTCTATCTGGCTTAGTACTCTTACGTACGTAGTTTTTCTTTTGCCGGCAATCGCGGGCATGGCCCGCTCCAAAGATAGATGGTTATTTGGTGTTGTGCGCCGTTGCCATGATGGCCTCGATTTCGCTGATTTCCTTTGGCACTGCGCGCGTCAACACCTCGCACCCGTCTTTGGTAACCAGCACATCGTCTTCGATGCGGATACCAATGCCCTGCCATTTCTTGGCCACGGCACGCTTGCCGACCTTGGTGCCGCGGGCGATGTACAGGCCCGGCTCGATGGTCAGCACCAT
The DNA here is from genome assembly GCA_026999335.1 of Chromatiales bacterium. Classification (GTDB taxonomy): domain Bacteria; phylum Pseudomonadota; class Gammaproteobacteria; order SZUA-152; family SZUA-152; genus DRQN01. Next base: position 2,486 of record JALTPW010000612.1, on the reverse strand, counting down.
GCCCGGTTCCAGTTCGCGCCAAACGTCGCCCACCTTGTAATCGCCCACGTCGTGCACGTCCATGCCCAGCCAGTGACCGGTACGGTGCATGTAGAAGGCGCGGTAGGCCTCTTCTTTTATCAATGTGCGCAGCTGGCCCTTGAGCAGGCCGAGTTTGAGCAGGCCGCGGGTAAGCACCTTCACAGCGACCTCGTGGGGCTCGTTCCAGTGGACGCCGGGGCGCACCTTGGCGATGGCGGCGTGCTGGGCGTCGAGGATGAGCTGGTACAGAGCGGCCTGTTCGCTGCTGAAGCGGCCATTGACCGGGAAGGTGCGGGTAATATCGGCGGCGTAGCCGTCATTTTCCGCGCCGGCGTCGATGAGCAGCAGATCCCCATCGCGCAGTTCGGCGTCGTTTTCCGTGTAGTGCAGGATGCAGCCGTTGTCGCCACCGCCGACGATGCTGGTGTAGGCGGGCACGCAGTTGTGGCGCTTGAAGTGGTAGAGAAACTCGGCCTCGATCTCATATTCCATCATGCCGGGGCGGCACACCCGCATGGCACGTACGTGGGCCTGGGCGGAGATTTTTGCCGCGCGGCGCATGGCGCTGATCTCGCTACGGCTCTTGTACAGGCGCATGTCGTGCAGCAGGTGGTCGAGGGCAACGAATTCGCCCGGGGTGTGCACACCGGCGCGGGCCTGCCCCTTGAGCCGCTTGACCCAGCGGGTGACCTGGGCATCGAAGGTGTCGTCGATACCCATGGCGTAGTAGACCCGCTCGCAGCTCTCCAGCAGGCCGGGCAGGATGTCATCGATATCACTGATGGGGAAAGCATCGTCGGCGCCATAGTGTTCATGCGCCCCCTCCAGCCCGGCCCGGCGGCCGTGCCAGGTTTCCATCAGCGGGTCGCGTTCACGGCAGAAGAGGATGTACTCGCCGTGTTTACGGCCGGGGATCAGCACCGCTACCGCCTCGGGCTCGGGGAAGCCGGTGAGGTAGTGGAAGTCGCTGTCTTGGCGGTAGGGATAGTCAGCGTCGCGGTTGCGCATGGCCACTCTGGCGGCGGGCAGCACGGCTACCGAGGCCTTGCCCATCATCTGCATCAGGTGTTTGCGGCGGCGGGTGAATTCGGTCTGTTTCATGGAGTACATGTACGCTCGGGAAATATTTGCAACATAGCGCAAGGCTTGGGGCGCCGTAAAGCCCGCCCTGAAAGCAAAGGCATGCGCCGGGCTTGGAAAATGAGAGGAGTAGTGAGCCATGATGCCAGTAAATGGCAAGGAGGTGCGGAATGAAAATAGGTACTATATTTATGAGGCAGCCGTTGTGGAGGATGGCGCTTCGCGTAAAAGATTCAGACCATCTATTAGGCGTTGGGGTGATTCAGGGTAGAATGTCAGGCAAGGGTGTACTTCTTTCTGGAGTATGGCAACGAGGAGGAATGCTTCATGGTTGAGATAGCAAAAGGTAGTAGGAAGGTCATTCTAACCAAGTGGATGTTGATCATTTTTTCTCTGGGCACGCTGGGTTACTTCATATTGCTTGGGATGAGAGGTGTTGCTCCTCCAGATTCATTCTTCATGAATTTTGTTTTAGGTCTCGGTGCCATTGGCGGTGCATTCACGGTTGGCAATATCTTCGAGCACCGGGCCAACGCGGACAAAGCCAAGGCGCAGGCCGAGGTGGAAAAAGCAAAAGCTCAAAAATCCTGACACAGATATGATTGCATAGACTCTGGTCAGTGGGGGTGGGGTAATGTGTCACAGCCGTGGTTTGATATGGCTGTTGGGCGTGGTGTTAGGGATTTCAATAATAAGGATATTTTATGACGACCAATACAGAAAAGCGAGTGGTCCATGCGGGAAGTTCTGTGACTAAGGAGCACAGTGAGAAGGTGCAGATCAAGGCGGCAAAACGCTGGAATGGGGGTTCCATGTCGAGTTTTGCCAGCGCAGAAATGTGCCTTCTCACGAAGCGAACAGTGGCATAACTTTCCGCATGAACCACTAGGTAGGGTGGGCAGGTTTTTCATGCCCACGCGGAATATGTGCTAACCGCGTGGGCACATAAAACGTGCCCACCCTACGTGGCTCCGTTATTCACGTCAAGACCGGCAGCGCTTTCAGCAGAAAACCATTTATATAATTTTGCGATTTCCGTATTCACAGGTTCTCCACGCTCATGATTTAAACCATTCGCAAAGTTGCCTAAGGGAGCGGGAAAATATGAGATAGGTGTATTGTAAATATTCATGTTTATAATCGAGTTTAACACATGAAAACTTTGCTCTATATTGCCGCTTTTTTTACCTTCGCTATCGGAATTGTGCATTCCGTTTTGGGGGAGCGTTACATACTAGTCAGACTATTTCGCCGTAAAAATCTGCCGAAGCTCTTTGGTGGTACAGAGTTTACTATGCTTACACTATGCTTACACTATGCTTACACTATGCTTACACTATGCTTACACTAAGGTTTGCATGGCACATTACAACAATAGCTTGGTG
>JALTPW010000611.1 GCA_026999335.1 Chromatiales bacterium | reverse complement strand
TTCAGTCATCTCTCCAGTCAGGCGCTAAAACACAACAACGAGGAATTTCTGAAACTGGCGCAGGAAAATCTGCAGCGTTTCCAGTCACAGGCCAAGGGCGAACTTGGTCAGCGTGAGCAGGCCATCGAGACACTGGTCAAGCCCATTCGCGAGGCACTGGAAAAAACCGAAAAACAGATCCGCGAAATGGAGCAGGCGCGCAAGCAGGCCTATGGCGCACTCACCCAACACCTTGAAACCATGAGCCAGACCCAGCAGGCCTTGCAGGGCGAGACACGCAATCTGGTGCAGGCCCTGCGTCGGCCCGAGGTGCGCGGCCAGTGGGGCGAGCTGACCCTCAGGCGCCTCGCCGAGCTGGCCGGCATGGTGGAACACTGTGACTTCTTTGAGCAGGAACACACCAACAGCGACGACGGCGCCCTGCGCCCCGACATGATCGTGCGCATGCCCGGCGGACGCGAGGTGGTGGTGGACGTCAAGACCCCGCTGGACGCCTACCTCTCCGCAGTGGAGGCCACGAACGACACCGAGCGTGATGTGCAGCTGCAACGCCACGCCCGCAATGTACGCAAACGCGTGCAGGAGCTGGCCAGCAAGACCTACTGGCAGCAATTCAAGGATTCACCGGATTTCGTCGTGCTGTTCATCCCCGGCGACCAGTTCCTCAGCGCCGCGCTGGACAAGGATTACGCTCTGCTGGAGAACGCCATGCAGCAGAAAGTGATTCTTGCCACCCCCACCAGCTTTGTCGCCTTGCTGCGTGCCGTAGCCTATGGCTGGCGGCAGGAGTCTCTGGCGGAAAATGCCGAAAATATCCGCAAAGTGGGAGAGGATCTGTACGGCCGGCTGGGCACCTTCGCCGATCATCTGGGCAAGATGGGCAAGAGCCTCAACAGTTCGGTGCAACACTACAACAAAGCCGTGGCCTCCTTCGACAGCCGTGTGCTGCCCAGTGCACGCAAGTTCAACGACATGGGCATCAGCGCAAAAAAGATCATCGACAAGACCGGGCAGATCGAGTCGAGCGCCCGTGACGTGGCGCCAGAGGCCGAGAAAGACGAATAAACAACCCCGTGCAGCAAGTTATCTCGCTGCGCGAAAGTGGGGTATTGAAGGGTGTCGACTGAGTCTTGAGAGACTCGGCATACCGTCATTCCTACGCAGGCGGAACTCCAGCGTGTAGGAAACGTCGAACGCTCTGGATGAATCGCTCCGGCGAAAACCGGATCTCTGGACTTCAGCTAAAAACAGGCCGTAATGACGATAATCGCAGCACCAAAAGTAGGCGCTTTTCTTAAAGAACCTACTTTTGTTAGGCGAGCTACGGGGAATTTGACCCAGAGAGATTAATCGTTGAGCTTTTCACGAACGGCCTTTTTCGCCTTTTCCATCAATGCCGGCTCTTCGAAGGGGTTTGACCAGACAGGCCGGCCATGGCCGATATTGACGCCAGCCCAAAGCCCGAGCAACAAACCAATGAACAATCCCATGATGAGTTTTTTGATGCCGAACATGGCTATCTCGCCTCTTTTAGTCAGTAAACAGGCCAGTGAATGATCGACCACACCGAGGCGCGACTGGCGGAATCCATGGATTTTGGTGCTGCCGCCAACACAGACCACGATAGGCTGTATCGGGCATGGACTACGGTACATTAGCCGAAGCGGTAACATCATTTTTCGTATCCCCCTTAATCTTCTGCATGGAAACCCGCCCTTCGGCGGTAATAAGTCACGCTGTGGGAAATAGCACAGAGTCACCAATAACCCTATACTTAAAGCACTTTAATAATCTCTATCCCAGCAACTTGTATGGAGTAAAGTTATGGCGGATTTCAATAAAGCCATCGTCAAAACCCTTGTCCACGAAGGTGGTGCAAAATTCACCGACGACCCCACGGATCGCGGCGGTGCCACCAAGTACGGCATTTCCCAGCGCGCCTATCCCAATGTCGACATCCGCAACCTGACCGAACAGCAGGCACGGGACATTTACAAGCGTGATTACTGGGATCGCATCCGTGCCGATGAAATCACCTCACAGGCGATCGCGGAAAATATTTTCGATACCGCCGTCAATATGGGCGTGCGTACCGCCAGCCGGCTGGCACAGGTAGCGCTGGATATCGAACCCGCCGACGGCATCATCGGCAGCCAATCATTGAAAATCATCAATGCCGCTGATGAATCATCATTTATCGCCAACTACACCATCGCTAAGATTGCACGCTACACGTATATCTGTAACCGCAACAAATCGCAGAAGAAATATCTGCTTGGCTGGATCAACCGTGCATTGGGAGGTGTCGCATGAGTTTTTTGACAAAACTGCTGGGCGGTGGCGATGTCGTCAAGTCCGTGGGAGATACGCTGGACAATCTGTTCACGTCCGATGAAGAGAGGCTGGAAGCCGAACGGGAGGTCATGAAAGCACGGCGAAATTTTGATTATCTCGAAAACAAGCTCGTCGCCGAGCAGAATGTGGCCCAGATGGAGGTCAACAAGCAGGAGGCTAAGGGCAACTGGTTTCAGTCCGGCTGGCGACCGGCCATTGGCTGGATCGGTGCTGTCACCCTCGCCTATCAGTTTATCGTCTATCCACTGCTGCTGTGGACGCTCGATGACACCAGCAAGGCCCCACCGCAGATGGACTCCAGTATGATGTTCACCATTATTACCGGTATGCTGGGCATCGCCGGCATGCGGTCCTTCGACAAGCTGAAAAAGACCGACACGAAGACTCCCTGAGTCAAGTGTGCAGTGCTAAATATCAGGTACAGGCATGAATCAGGATTCAGAATTCAACGAACAACGCCGGTTTTCCCGCATCAGCTTCGCTGCGGACGTGCAGCTGGTTGACGCCAAGGGCAGCTGGCGTAGCCGGCTTATCGATCTGTCTCTGAAAGGCGCCCTGATTGCCGCCCCACAGGACTGGAGCGGACAACCGGGTGAGCATTTCCTGCTGGAGCTGGCACTGGACAGCGATGAAGAAGTGGTGATTCGTATGGAGGTCTCCGTATCACATAGCGAAAATGACCACATTGGCTTCCGCTGCGAACACATCGACCTGGAGAGTATCAGCCACCTACGACGGCTGGTGGAACTGAACCTGGGAGACGCTAAGCTGCTGGATCGTGAGCTATCGGCGCTGATGCGGGAAGAGTGTTGAGTGTTGAGTGTCCAAGATCGTGCGCACGGCGCACGCTACCTTCAAGGCCAAGGCCGGCACTGGGACTATAACGCCCGGCAATCTCCCACGCTCCACCCACTAAGCACTGAACACTGAGGGCGCAGCCCTCTATATCGCCGCCAGGGCATCGGCCAACGTCTTCACTCCCACGACGTCCATCCCCTTGGGCTTCTCGCGCGGCGCATTGGCCAGCGGCACGATGGCGCGGCGGAAGCCGTGCTTTACCGCTTCGTACAGGCGCTCCTGTCCGCTGGGTACGGGACGGATCTCGCCCGACAGGCCCACTTCACCGAACACCACCAGGTCGTGCGGCAGGGGCCGGTCGCGCAGGCTGGAAACGATGGACAGCAGCAGGGCCAGATCGGCGCCGGTCTCCACCACCTTTACACCGCCCACGACATTGACGAAAACATCCTGATCACCCACCTGCAGGCCGCCGTGGCGGTGTAACACGGCCAGCAGCATGGCCAGGCGATTTTGATCCAGCCCCACCGCGAGGCGACGTGGATTACCGAAGCTGCTGTCATCCACCAATGCCTGTATCTCCACCAGGAGGGGGCGCGTGCCCTCCCACACCACCATCACCACACTGCCGGCGGCGGGCTCGTCCGAGCGTGATAGGAAGATGGCTGAAGGATTCTTGACCTCTTTCAGGCCGTGCTCGGTCATGGCGAACACGCCCAGTTCATTGACCGCGCCAAAGCGGTTCTTGGTGCCACGCAGGGTACGGAAGCGGCTATCGTCGGAACCTTCGAGCATAATGGAGCAGTCGATCATATGCTCCAACACCTTGGGGCCGGCCAGGGTACCGTCCTTGGTGACATGACCAACGAGAATCAACGCCGTGTTGCTCTGTTTCGCATAACGAATCATCTGCGCCGCGCTTTCGCGCACCTGCGCCACTCCGCCCGGGGCGGAAGCAATATCCTCCACGTGCATCACCTGGATGGAATCCGCCACCATCAGCTGTGGTTTCTGTTGCCCGGCCACGGTGCAGATGGTTTCTACACGGGTTTCTGACAATAACTGTAAGTTGTCGACAGGCAGATCGAGCCGGCGGGCGCGCATCGCCACCTGCTGCAGGGATTCCTCGCCGGTCACATACAACGCCTTCATGTGCTGCGCCAGCCGGCAGAGGACTTGCAACAACAGGGTGCTTTTGCCGGCACCGGGATGACCACCGATGAGCACCGCCGAACCCGGCACCAGTCCGCCGCCCAGCACGCGGTCAAATTCCTCGACGCCGGTACTGATGCGCGGCACATTGCTGAGATCGATGTCGGCCAGGGTAGTGACCGCGGACAAGCTGCCGGCATAACCCTGCCGCTTGGCCGTGCGAGTGCCGGACAGCGGGCCGAGACGAATTTCGCTCAGCGTGTTCCAGGCCCCGCAGTCGTCACAGCGCCCCTGCCACTTAGCGTAGTCCGAGCCGCAATCGTTGCAGACGTAAGCGGTTTTGATCTTAGCCATCGATGGTTTCCTTTTTGACGCGGCAAGTCACGCCACACAACAGCGCATAGGCAATGGTTGAGGCACACGCGGCAATCTCCTCCACAGGCAGGCCATCGCCCCACAGAGTGACGGAGTCACCGATGGCAGCGCCGGGCTGACCACGCAGATCGACACAGATCATGTCCATGGAGACGCGCCCGATCAGTGCCGCCCGCTGGCCATTAACCAGCAGCGGCGTACCGGACGGCGCATGGCGCGGATAGCCGTCACCATAACCCATCGCCACCACGCCCACCGGCATGTCTTCGGGGCAGACCCAACTGCCGCCATAGCCGACGGCATCGCCCTTTTTGCATTGGCGAATACTGATCAGCTCGCTGTACAGAGTCATCACGGGTCGCAGGTTTCGCTGCGCCCCGTTTTCACCCAGCATGGGTGAAACGCCATACAGCATGATACCCGGCCTCACCACGTCGCCATGGGAGGCGGGCCAGGCCAGGATGCCGGCGGAATTGGCGATGGAAACGGCGATGGATCGATCCCTGCGGACAGACGCCAGACAGTCCAGCTGCTTAGGGGTAAGCTCGTCATCACCGTCATCGGCATTGGCGAGATGCGTCATCAGACCGAGCAGGGGCGCCACGGCAGGACATGCATCGAGGCGCTGCCAGGCTGTCGGCACGGCGTGTGGCGAAATCCCCAGACGGTGCATACCCGTGTCCACCTTGAGCCAAGCGGGAATGGAAAAAGCTTGCGGTGACAGTGACGCCAGCACATCCAGCTGATGCTCACCATGAACCACTACTTGCAGTTTATGGCGCCGGATCAATGGCAACTCGTCGGCGTGAAAAAAGCCTTCCAGTAATAGAATCGACTTATCGATGCCGGCTGCACGCAGGCTCAGCGCCTCTTCGAGACAGGCCACGCCGAACACATCGGCATCGGCCAGGGCCCGCGCCACCGGTACAATACCGTGTCCATAGGCATCGGCCTTGATGACGGCAATGAGTTGCTGCTGCGGCGCGGCGCGGCGAACCTGTTGCAGATTATGCCGAAGCGCCGAGAGATCGATGACGGCCCGCGCCGCTCGGCTCATGCAAGGCCCCTCTTCATGTCGACAAAATTCTTCATGAAACGCGTCTATGAATAACCCTCGTCGTCGGAATAGACGTCGTGGATAAAGTTCTCAAAGCGGGTGAACTGGCCAAGGAAGGTCAGGCGCGTGGTGCCGATGGGGCCATTACGCTGTTTACCGATAATAATTTCGGCGACGCCCTTGCTGTCACTGTCTTCGTTGTAGACCTCGTCGCGATAGATGAAGACGATCACGTCGGCATCCTGTTCGATGGCGCCCGACTCGCGCAGATCGGACATCACCGGGCGCTTGTTGGGCCGCTGCTCGAGGCTGCGGTTGAGCTGTGACAGGGCCACCACCGGCACGTCCATCTCCTTGGCCAGGGCCTTCAGCGAGCGGGAGATTTCGGAGATTTCATTGGTGCGGTTCTCCGTCGAACCATGCACCTGCATTAACTGTAAATAGTCAATTACGATGAGGCCCAGCTGGCCATGTTCACGCGCCAGGCGGCGCACGCGGGCACGCAGCTCGTTGGGTGACAGCGCCGGCGTATCGTCGATGAACATGGGAGCCTCGGCCAGTAAGCCCACCGCCGAGGTCAGGCGCGGCCAGTCATCGTCTTCCAGCTTGCCGGTGCGGACACGATGCTGGTCGATGCGCCCCAGTGACGAGAGCATACGCATGGCCAGTGATTCACCCGGCATTTCCATGCTGAACACGGCCGTCGGCAGGCCGGATTTGATGGCGGCGTGCTCGGCGATGTTCATGGCGAAGGTGGTCTTGCCCATGGACGGGCGACCCGCGACGATGACCATGTCGCCGCGCTGCAAGCCGGAGGTCATCTCGTCGAAATCGTTCCAGCCGGTGGGTACGCCGGTAATGGGATTATCCTGTTGAAACAGGGTATCGATACGATCCACCGCCTTCACCAGCAGATCCTTGATGGCGACAAAACCCTGCTTGCCGCGCGCGCCCTGCTCGGCGATCTGGAACACCTGCCGCTCGGCGTTATCGAGTAGCTCTTCGGTGCTGCGGCCCTCGGTCTGATAGCCGCTGCTGCTGATCTCATTGCCGACACTGATCAACTGGCGCAACACCGAACGTTCGCGCACGATAGCGGCGTAGGCACTGATATTGGCGGCGCTGGGCGTATCCTTGGCGAGGGTGCCAAGATAGGCCAGACCACCGGCATCATCGAGCAGCCCTTGCGTGTTCAGCCATTCGGACAGGGTAATCACATCGAAGGGTTCGGTGCGCGCCGCCAGCGCAGCGACGGCACGAAAGATCAGGCGGTGGTCACGGCGGTAGAAATCCTCTTCCGTGATCGCGTCGACGATCTTGTCCCAGGCATTGTTGTCCAGCATCAGGCCGCCCAGCACGGACTGCTCGGCCTCGATGGATTGGGGTGCCACTTTCAGTGCCTCGGTGGCCACATCGATGCTACCGGGGGGATAGGCTAACTCTTGCATGATCGGATTATCTTACCTGAACTGGGTCTACAGCGGCCCAAAAAAGAACAAAAAAAGGCTGGCGATGCGACCACCGCCAGCCTTTTTTCTCGCCGCCGAAGGAACTTATTCGGGAACGATTTCCAGCGCAATGGTCGCAATCACATCGGTGTGAAATTCGACGTCGATTTCAAATTCACCAATATGGCGCAGGGCGCCTTCTGGCAGACGGATTTCGCTCTTGCTGACCTCCACGCCGGCCTCGGTGATGGCACTGGCGATATCGGTGGTGCCGACGGAACCGAACAACTTGCCTTCCTCACCCGCTTTCTGGGCGATGGTGATGGTCAGTTTGCCCAGGGCATCCTTGCGCACCTCCGCGGCCGTCAGCTTCTCGGCGGCCGTTTTTTCCAGCTCCGCGCGACGGGCCTCAAACTTGGCCACGTTGTCCGCCGTAGCGGATACCGCCTTACCCTGAGGGATCAGGAAGTTACGGCCATAACCGACCTTGACATTGACCTGCTCACCCAGATCACCGAGATTATTTACTTTTTCCAACAGAATGACATTCATCGTTCAAGTCTCTCTTAATCCTGCATTCATCCAATGGCCACCCGGAACGAAGAGCGATTACTCTTCTCTAGCACCTGGCCCCGCAACGCGTTGGCGCAAATCAACCCAAGTGTCCAATAAACCCACTGCCGCCACCGCCAGCATCAACTGGGGCAAGACGACAAAAGCCACAACATACAAGCCGATCAGCCAGGCAATGTGCAGTTGCTTCATCGCCACCACCGCATGTGCCAGGGCCAGGCCCTGCAACATGTACAGGCTCAGCAGCACAATCAGCATGTCAGCTGCCATGCTGGAAATGGCGCCTATCTGCAACACATAAAGCAGCACCAGCAGCAGCGTGATGCCCGACAGCGAACGGCCCATGCGCAGCTGTTGAAACTCCTCGCGGAAACCGCCCGGGTTAAACAGCTGTGCCTGCCAGCCTCGCGCCAGAAACAGACAGATAATGGCATTCAACACCATGCCCACCGCCATCATCCCCGTCATGACCCGGGATACGCTTTCCAGGGCCGCCAGTATGGCGTCCCGGTCGGCGAGCCCGGCCTCATCCATCACGGGATTGAATATCTGTAGCAGGATGCCATGCCACCATCCGGCGACATCATCCAGCAATAGATAGACCACCAGCACACCCAGCAACCCCAGGCCACCCGCCAGCATCAGCGTCAAGGGCAGCGAGCGACTGGCGCGCAGCAGCGAACCCAGCATCCACAACGGCAACCAAAGGGCCGTCAGAAACATCAGCGCCGGTGCGGGGTTGCCCAGCGAAAAAGCTGCCAGCAACCCCACCACCAGTGTCGCACCCGCCATCAGCACCACGCCGGCCTGCATACCGTGCCGCAGGGTCACCAAGGCCACAGCGGCGCCACTGAGGATGCTGAACGGCGGCAGGGCCAGCGACAGCACGGCGAAGCCGACCACCGCCAGTATGCTCTGACTCTGACCACGCAGAATAAACGAAGCCAATGCTTTCATTGTGATGCGAAACCCACGTTTATTCCGTACATAACGACGTCCAGGTAACGACGTCCAGGCGGAAAATCACCCGCTCAGCGATTACTTGTGGGAATCGCTGTAAGGCAGCAATGCCAGCGCACGGGCACGCTTGATGGCGGTCGCCAGCTGACGCTGGTACTTGGCCTTGGTGCCGGTAATACGGCTGGGCACAATCTTGCCCGACTCGGACACATAGGCTTTCAGGGTATTGAGATCCTTGTAATCAATCTCTTTGATGCCTTCGGCCGTGAAACGGCAGTACTTTCTACGACGATAAAAACGTGACATGACTATCCTCTCAACGTAAGCGTACGCGGGTTAGGCTTCTGAAGTTGTAGAAACGGTATCGGCAGCCGGTGCGCCGTCTTCGGCCGGGGCCGGCGCAGCCTCTTCCGTGGCAACCGGTTTCTCAGCGGCGGCAGGTGCAGGCTTGCGCTCACGGGATTCCTCTTCGCGGGACTTGGCCAGTGGGGAGGCCTCAGTGACGGCCTCTTTGACTCGCATCACCATGTTGCGCAGCACGGCATCATTGAAGCGGAATGCCGTCTCGATCTCTTCCAGAGCCTTGTCGCCGCACTCGATATTCATCAGTACGTAGTGAGCCTTGTGGATCTTGTTAATCGGATAGGCCAGCTGACGGCGGCCCCAGTCTTCCAGCCGGTGAACCGTACCCCCATCGTTTTCGACGAAGTCTTTGTACTTTTCGACCATGGCAGGCACCTGGTCACTCTGGTCAGGGTGGACCAGAAACACGATTTCGTAGTGTCTCACGAGCACTCCTTTTGGGTTTATTTAGCCTCCCGCAAGTGTTGCGGTGAAGCAAGGAGGTTAATCCATATTTTTCGAGCCGCAAATTCTACGCCATGGGCTACACAAATACAAACGGCTGCATTGCCTTTTCCGCCCTCGACTTGGCAGCATTCTGCGCGCGGCAGGAGAGGCCATCGAGTAGCCTGGATGAAACGAAGTGGAATCCAGGATGAGGCAACACTGCACTCCCCGAATTGCTTTACGCTCCATCCGAGCTACCTCAATGGTGTCTTCTGTAGATCGAGTCTGTCCCAATACCGCTTGGTAATGCCGGTATTGAGGGGGCAGATTCGCATGACATTTACTTAACTCAACAACCACCCGCTAAAGCGGGTGGGTTAGTTTTACGGACTGAAAGTCGGATACGGGTCGGTAGACCCGTTTTTTAAACCCAGCCCTGGCATGATTCTCGGCAATCCGTGTAGATACAAGGATGTGGTGAGTTCCACGAACCGCATTGATC
>JALTPW010000610.1 GCA_026999335.1 Chromatiales bacterium | reverse complement strand
CTATCGCGGGCATGGCCCGCTCCTACCCGGCGCTGCGCTTATTCCCGCCGCCAGGTCGTCCCCTGTGGGCCATCCTCCAGCACAACCCCTTGTGCAGCCAGCTCGTCACGGATGCGGTCGGATTCGGCCCAGCCCTTGTTGTTGCGTGCTGCGGTGCGCGCCTCGATCAAGGCCTCGATTTTTGCTTCTGAAAAACCTGAAGTAACCTTCGCATTATGGCTTGTTATCATTCGACTTGCGCAACTTGCCTGGATTTCAGTGGGACACCTCCCTTTGAAAAAGTCCTCCGGATCACGCCGCAACAACCCCAGGCAGCCACCCAGCCGCTTCAATTCAGCCGCCAGCTGGCCTGCTCGCTGCACATCGCTGCCGCGCAAACGGTTGATCTCCCGCGCCAGCTCGAACAACGCCGCAATCGCCTCGGGAGTATTGAAATCATCGTCCATAGCCGCATCGAAGCGTGCCGTGTACACCTGCACATCACCACCTTCCCCGGGTATCACGCCACGCAGCGCATTATATAGGGTAGTCAACGCCGCCTTGGCCTCATCCAGATGCTTGTCGGAATAGTTCAACGGGCTGCGGTAATGACTGTTGAGCATGAAAAAGCGCACCACCTCGGCATCGTATTTCTCCAACACCTCGCGGATGGTGAAAAAATTGCCCAGCGACTTGGACATCTTTTCTTCATCAAGACGCACAAAACCATTGTGCATCCACACGTTGACAAATTTCTCACCAGTGGCCGCCTCACTTTGCGCAATCTCGTTTTCGTGATGCGGAAATTGCAGATCCAGCCCGCCACCATGAATATCGAAGTGATTGCCGAGGCAGCAGGTGGCCATGGCCGAGCATTCGATGTGCCAGCCGGGCCGGCCCTTGCCCCAGGGCGACTCCCAGTACGGCTCGCCAGGCTTGGCAGCCTTCCACAGCACGAAATCCAGCGGATCCTGCTTGGCAACATCCACCTCGACACGCGCCCCGGCACGCAGGTCGTCGGTGTTCTTGCCCGACAGCCGGCCGTAGTGCTCGAAGTGACTGACGTCGTAATACACGTCCCTCAAGGTGTCACCATTGTCGGCCTGATAGGCGTAGCCCTTGTCGACCAGGGTCTGGATCATAGCGATGATCTCGTCCATGTGGCGGGTGGCGCGCGGCTCTTCGCTTGGGGGCAGTATCCCCAAGGCATTGGCATCCTCGTGCATGGCCTCGATGAAACGGCCGGTAAGGCTGTCGATATCCTCATCGCGCTCATTGGCACGCTGAATAATCTTGTCATCGATATCGGTGACATTGCGCACATAGGTCACCTGCTCCGCGCCATAAACCCGGCGCAGATAGCGGTACACCACATCGAATACCACCAGCACCCGCGCATGGCCCAGGTGACAGAGGTCGTACACCGTCATGCCACACACGTACATGCGCACGTTCTTCGGGTCGATGGGAACGAAGGGTTCTTTGCGCTTGGTGAGGTTGTTATGGATCTGTAACATGGAATATCCGGATTACGCGGCCAGAGGCCATTTTCAAGTGGCGGCAATGGTAGCGAAATCACCCCGCCACCACAAAGGAAACGCTACTTCCGCGACTCGAACAAAACCGATATCATGCCCGCTGACTCTCCATTCCTCCACTCCCCAGCCACAGGAACATTGAATGAAAGCTCTGACCTACACACTGATTTTGTTTTTTGCTCTTTCACTGCTGCCCGGCCTATTACTGGCCGACGACCACAACCCGCACGTCCGCATCACCACCAACATGGGTGACATCGTACTGGAACTGGATCGCGAAAAAGCCCCCAAGACGGTGGAAAACTTCCTCACCTATGTCAATGAAGGCTTCTACGATGGCACCATCTTCCACCGCGTGATCGACGGCTTCATGGTTCAGGGTGGCGGCTTCACTGCGGATTTTCAGAAGAAGGACACCCACGCCCCAATCATGAACGAGGCCGATAATGGCCTGCGCAACAAGATCGGCACCGTCGCCATGGCCCGCACCGGCGACCCGCACTCCGCCACGGCGCAGTTTTTCATCAATGTCGCCAACAACAGCTTCCTCGACTTCCGTGAAAAAAGCCCGCGCGCCTGGGGCTATGCCGTGTTCGGCCGCGTGATCAAGGGTATGCCGGTATTGGACAAGATTCGCCAGAGCAAGACCGGCTCCGGCGGCCCCTTCCGCAAAGACGTCCCACGCACGCCGGTCATCATCGAAAAAGTCACCCTGGAAACCGCTGACGCGGCCAACTAACCTTGGGAACCCCAAATATGATCAGACTGCACACCAACATGGGTGACATCGATATCGAACTGGATTTCGACAAGGCCCCGAAAAGCGCCGCCAACTTTGCACAATACGCCAAAGACGGCTTTTTTGACGGCACCCTGTTTCATCGTGTCATCGACAACTTCATGATCCAGGGCGGCGGCTTGCTGCCGGACATGAGCCTCAAGCCCGGTGGCCGTGACCCCATAGAGAACGAAGCCGACAACGGTCTGAAAAACCTCACCGGCACCGTGGCCATGGCACGCACCAACGACCCAAACTCCGCCACCTCACAGTTCTTCATCAATGTCGCCGACAGCAGCTTCCTCGATCACACCGCCCCCACTGGGCAGGGCTGGGGTTATTGTGTATTCGGCAAGGTCGTGGATGGCATGGACGTGGTCAACCGCATTAAGGGCCAAACCACCACCACCCGCGGCGGACACCAGGACGTTCCCGCCGATGACATCATCATCGAGAGTGCGGAAGTTATCGAAGACTAAATAAATCTCGATTCGCACTGCCGCAGGGCGCAGGGCTGAAATCCCTGCGCCCTTTTCATTTCCGATTCATAACGACAACAACCGTCCATGAGCACACTTTTCATTTCCGACCTACACCTCTCCGGCGAACGCCCACAGCTCATCGAGCAATTCGTCAAACTCACCCGGAACCAGGCCCGTGCAGCCGAGGCGCTGTACATTCTCGGCGATCTGTTCGAGGCCTGGCTGGGTGATGACGCCGTGTTGCCCGAAATGGCCACGGTCATCAAGGCCCTGAAGACACTAACGGAAAATGGAGTACCGGTGTATGTGATGGCGGGCAACCGCGACTTTCTGATGGGCCAGGGCTTCGAGGCCATGAGCGGTGTAAAACTGATTGACGACCCCACCATCATCGACCTGTATGGCACCCCCACCCTACTCATGCACGGTGACACCCTGTGCACCGATGACGTGATCTATCAGCAAGTCCGCAGCCAGGTACGCGACCCGGCGTGGATCAGCGCTGCCCTCGCCATGAGCCTCGAAGAACGCATCGCCACCGCGCAAAAAATGCGCGCGCAAAGCCAAGCGCACACGCAGGACAGCGCAGAAGAAATCATGGACGTCAACGCGGATGCAGTAACGGAGGCATTACGCCAATACGGCGTGACACGTCTGATTCACGGCCACACCCACCGCCCGGCCACGCACTCACTGCAAGTAAACGGTCAGACTGCGACACGCATTGTACTGGGTGACTGGTACCAGCAGGCCAGCCTGTTGCATTGCAATGAAAGCGGTTGCGAACTGGTTTCTATATGACCCTTACTGCCGCAAAATCTCAGCACTTTGGCCACGCCAGCGCACAGCCGTAGGGTGGGCACCGTCCACCAGAACTGGCTTCGTTAAGTGGAATGGTGGGCAATGCCCACCCTACAGCCACCCCCTCAGAAATTAGCTTCCTGCGGAAACTTCACGGGTTTCTTCGCCGGCAGGCAACGGATTATCCAGCGAATAATGCCGGTAATCCTCGGGCAGATTCAGCACCCCTTGCAATACACTGAAGTCCCTCTGGTAATCCTTTAGGAAACGCTGATAGCCGTCAGCTCCCCACTCACGGATGGGCAGACCATGTGTGTAATGGCGAGTGGCATCAAAGACATGCACCGCCAGCTCACAGGCATCGAGCATGTCGCGCGGCGTATTGGCCAACGTGCTGGCATGTTCACCGGCAAGAATCGCCTGAAACTCTATCAGCGTCTCGCGTACCTCGGGTAAAAAGCTGGGCGGCGCCACCACCGCGTCATAACAACGCTCGCCATTCACCGTATAACGGTAGTGCATGGCATGACGACCCTGGATCTTGGGAATCGCACTGGAGGGCTGGGATTCCTCCACATAATCGATACGGATGGGCGGCTCGATATCGATCGGCTGGGCATGAATCTCAAAAACAGTCTTGTCATCGGCGTTGATGCTGTAAATCACCTTTGCCTTACGGTCGAACAGGATATAGTCCATGGGGGCGCGACTGTCGGCCATGTGCAGATAATTGCCATTGACAAACATGCGCGCCGTATAAGATTGATCATTCCCCGCCTCGGTGATGATATAAAGCAGTACCGTTCCCGGCAGGCTCTCGCCATTTTCTTCGGCAGTAATCTCCTCGACCGTCTTTTGCGGCGGACTGGCACAACCCGCCAACAACACAACAGACAACACCAAGCACTTCACGCTTACACCCTTCATTCAACCCACCCCTTGCAGATAATCCAGTTCATCTTCGCTAAAGCCAGCCGCCAGACGCGCGCTGCGATGCAGCGGCCCCTTGCTTCGGCCGTTCATGTATTGATCCAATAATTGCCGAAAGGTTTCCTTCGACTCGACACCCCGCTGTACGCAGAGATAGTGAAACCAGCGCGAGCCGATCTCTACGTGCCCCACTTCATCGCGGAAGATAATCTCCAACACCGCCACCGCGGCATGATCACTGTGGGCAGCCAGCTTTTTCATGATACCTGGCGTCACATCCAGGCCACGCGCCTCCAGTACGCGCGGCACCAGCGCCATGCGCACCAGCGGATCGAAGGCTGTTTTCTGCGCCATTTCCCACAATCCATTGTGGGCGTCAAAATCACCATAGTCGAAACCCAAGCCGTGCAGGTGATCGCGCATCAGCCCGAAATGGTAGGCCTCTTCGTCGGCCACCCGCACCCAATCATCATAAAACGCCCGTGGCATATCACGGAATCGGTACACCGCGTCCCAAGCCAGATTGATGGCGTTGAACTCGATGTGGACGATGGCATGAATCAATGCTGCATGCCCCTCCGGGGTATGCAGACTGCGCCGGGGCAATTGCCGGGGCGATACCAGTCGCGGCCGCCCGGGCCTGCCGGGTTCGCCGATGGTCGTTGCCGCTGCACCATTTTGCAGCGACAGCTCGCCCGCCCGCCAGCGCTGTGCCGCAGCGCGTGTCTGCGCGATTTTTTCATCCGGCTCACTCAGCATCAAACAGGCATCGGCGACAGAAAACAGATCAGAAACGGTCATGGCCAAGGCCTCCCCCTGTAAGCAAAGAACGGATTATCCGGCCCCACACGGTCGTGCGTCAAACCGGTGATCCTAGAGAAAAAACTGGCGTGTTTCATGCTTTTTTTTCCAGGGATCAATTGACAGGCCCTTTACTAGCCGCTAAACCAATACTCACTTAACAAGGAGATCTATCATGGCGCACATCGTCATCATCGGAGCAAGCACCGGCGGCCTACCCGCCGCATACGACATCAAACACATTCTCGGCAAGGGACATCAGGTCACGGTCATATCCAATTCAGACATTTTTCAGTTTGTGCCATCGAATCCCTGGATCGCGGTCGGCTGGCGCACCCGCGCCGACACCACGTTCAAACCCGCCCCTTATCTGGCCAAAAAAAGCATCGATTTCATTCCCGTGGCAGCCAGCGAAATCAAACCGGACGACAACCAGGTGGTGCTGGCCGACGAGCGCGTCATCGACTACGATTTTCTGGTCATCGCCACCGGCCCCAAGCTGGCCTTCGATGAAGTGGAGGGCCTGGGGCCCAACGGCTACACCCACTCCGTGTGCACCGTGGATCACGCCGAAACAACCTATGAGAACTGGCAAAGGTTCCTCGAAAACCCCGGCCCCATTGTCGTCGGCGCAGCGCAAATGGCCTCCTGTTTCGGCCCGGCCTACGAGTTTGCCCTGATCATGGATGCCGACCTGCGCAAGCGCAAGATCCGCGACCAGGTGCCCATCACCTATGTGACCCCCGAACCCTACATCGGCCACCTCGGCCTCGGTGGCGTTGGCGATTCCAAGGGCATGCTGGAATCCGAACTGCGCAACAAACACATCAACTGGATAACTAATGCCAAAATAACCAAGGTGGAAGAAGGCAGGATGTTCGTTGCCGAGCACAACGACGCCGCCGAAATGATTAAGGAACACGAGCTACCCTTCAGCTTTTCCATGATGCTGCCCGCCTTCAAGGGCGTGGATGCCGTGGCCAATGTCGGCGAAGATCTCGTCAACCCACGCGGCTTCGTCAAGGTCGACCAGTTCCAGCGCAACCCCAAGTGGCGCAATATTTATTCCGTAGGCGTCTGTATCGCCATCCCACCAGTGGAGGTCACCCCCATCCCCACGGGCACCCCCAAGACCGGCTATATGATCGAGTCCATGGTCTGCGCCATGGCACACAATATCCGCGATGCCATCGATGACAAGGAACCCAGCGCCGAGGCCACCTGGAACGCCATCTGTCTGGCCGACATGGGCGACACCGGCGTGGCTTTTGTTGCCATGCCACAGATCCCGCCGCGCAACGTGGCGTGGATGAAGAAGGGTAAATGGGTACATCTGGCCAAGGTGGCCTTTGAGAAATATTTCATCAAGAAGATGAAAATGGGCACCACGGAAAATATCTACGAAAAATACATCCTCAAGGCGCTGGGCATCGAGAAATTACGTTAAGCATAAGGCACTTATACCGAAATCATCGGAACGCCAGCGAAAAATCGAGGTTATTTCTTACATTTTTTCGGTGAATAGTCACTCTCGCCCAGCGGACAAAGGTGGAATACTCTCCCCGCTTTCGCTGCTCCGGCAGACTTTACACGCTAAACCGAAAGATCTCGAAGTACATCCCGGGTTACCCACAAGACCGACGTCAACATACCCTGTCGACGCCGGTCTTGTGGCAGGCCCTTACGTTCCAGACATGACAGTTCATGACATTACCGACGACGCCCATGGCGCCATTGTCGGCAATGTCTGGCGCACAGATAAGGATTCCCTCTATGCTGACGACCAAGAAACCCAACTGCGAACAAATCATCGATATCCTGCCCGAACCCTTTGTGATCATCGACAGGGATTACAAGATCCTTGCCGCCAACCGTGCCTATCGGAACCACTATGGCGTCGAAAATGACGATTTGCTTGACCGGCACTGCTACGAAGTCTCCCACCACGCCAACGCCCCCTGCAGCCAGCACGAGGAGCGGTGCCCGCTGGAAGAGGTTCTCAGCACCGGCAAGCCGTGCCAAGTCATCCATGCTCATTACGACAAAGACAATAACGAGGAATATGTACAGTTGCAAGCCATGCCCATTGTCGATGACGACGGTGAAGTCATGTACATCGGCAAATATGTGCGGGTACTGTTACAGCCGGGCAAAAACGCTGGCCTGTTGGTGGGCCGCTCACCGGCCTTCCTGCAAATGAGCAACCTATTGCAACGCGTCGCCCCCACCCAGTCCGCCGTACTGCTGCGGGGCGAAAGCGGTGTTGGCAAGGAAAAGGTCGCCGCATACATCCACTTCCATTCCAAGCGCTGCAGCAAGCCTTTCGTCATCATGGACGGCGGCATGCTGGATGAAAATCTCATCGAAAGCGAACTGTTCGGCGCTGAGAAAGGTGCTGTCACCGGCGCCAACAGCTGCAAGATCGGCCTGTTTGAGGCCGCCAATGGTGGCACGCTGTTCATCGATGAGGTCTGCGAACTGCCCCTGTCGCTGCAAACCAAGCTGCTGCGCGCACTGGAAAGCGGCACTATTCGCCGCATCGGCGGTAATGAATACATCAACATCGACGTGCGCATCATCGCCACCACCAACCGCGACGTGCAGCGAATGGTGGCCGAAGGCCAATTCCGTCAGGATCTGTATTACCGCCTGTCCGCCTTTCCCATTCACATCCCACCGCTACGCAACCGCCGTGAAGACATCATCGCCCTGGCCGAACACTTCCTCACCAACCAACCCGAGGACGGGCGTCACATTCCGCTGTCCAGTGAGGTCATCGACAAACTGCTGAAACACGACTTCCCCGGCAATATCCGCGAACTGCGCAACACCATCGAGCGTGCCGTTATCCTCGCCTGTGACGACAGCCTGACCCCGACGCACATCGTGCTGGAAGACGGCAACATCTTCAGCAACGGGCAAGAGAAGGCACGACAAGCCATTGAGCACCTGATTCAGCGCCGTGGGCGTCTCACCGAACAGATGGTGCTGGATGCACTGACACAATGCGATGGCCACCGTGCACGCGCGGCACAGCTGCTTCATGTCAGTGAACGCACTCTGTATCGCCACATCAAACGACTGAAAATTGACTGAAAATATAGGCTGCAAGGCGGATGAAACCCACCTTGCAGCAATATTAACCCGGCAACGACATATATTGTTGCCGGGTTAATAATACCGATAACAGAACACGCGCAATCCTAATCTTAAATAACACATCCAAAGCGAATGTACTGACTTAAGCTTGAGAGGCTTGGCATACTGTCATTCCCGCACAGGCGAGGATAATGGCTGTATACCTCCTTATCTCTGGATGACTCGCTCTGCCCACCCTGCGGGCGTTCAATGCACAAGGCGTTTTTAACCGGTATTCACGTCGTTCCACCCGGAACAACGGTATTTTCAGTGATCAACCAGCGCCATTCCCTCCGCAGCCCGTTCATAGCCAACCTCGACCAGCTCACGCGCACGGTAAAATTCGTGGGCCTTGCAGGTTTCGCGGGGAATCTCGATCACTACGTCCGGCGAATAGGTCGCCAGTTTGATATTGGTAATCGCGTTCTGCATGGTTTCAAAGGAATTGTTCAGCAGATCGAACAAACCCAGGTCATCAGCCGTCGACGAGCGGAAAGCCAGATCACTGAAGCTCTGCTGCAGCTCATCCAGAAAACCGCTGATGCGTCGATGATAGGCCTCAACAATACCCGCGGGCGGCGCCGTCACACCTTTTCTTCCAAGCGCATTGTGCGCTGGTTTATGTGGCGGTTTGTGTACTGAATGATTCACACTGACCGCGTTCAGATTGACCGCAATGGTCAGATCCGTCACCTCCTTCAACGTCGGCGCAATGGGCACCGGATTCAGCAGCCCCCCATCGAGCAGCCGCATGCCCCGGTAATGATATGGGGTAAAAATCGTCGGCACGGCAATGGAGGCGCGAATCGCATCAAACAGCGGGCCATCCGCTATCCACACCTCCTTCTGCCGCTCCACATCGGTCGCCACGGCCGTGTAGGTCACCGGCAAATCTTCAATGAGATGTTCGCCCACCAGTCCACGCAGGGCATCGATGATCTTCTCGCCACGAAACAGCGCCGTGCCACTAAAGGAAAAATCCAGATAGCGCAGCACGTCGGTCTTGCTCAGCGCCAACAGCCAGTCGCGGAAAATATCCAGCCGGCCGGTGGCATAAATACCCCCCACCAGCGCACCGATGGAGGCCCCTGAAATACAACGAATGTCATAGTCTTGATCGAGCAGATATTCGATCACGCCGACATGCGCCATGCCCCGGGCACCGCCACTGCCAAGCACCAGGGAAACGGTCTTTCTTGCCACAGAACTATCGCTCACATCACTACCGGAATCCTTCATCGATCTCCCCGTCGTTTATGCAGACACGTTCCAAGATTCACGCCATCACTGTGTCTCTTGCAGCGATGCAGCCGTTTCAAAACGATACATCGTGTGACACACCGTACAATTCTGCATCAACTCCGCCAACTGTCCCAGGGCATGTTCGCCGTCACCCAACTGCTCAGCATCCAGCGCCAGCTGCTCAAACTGGGTGTGTGTATCGAAACCCATTGTCTTAAAACCCAGCGGTAACTTGCGTATCAGCGAACCCGGCACGCCCCGCTGAGCGGAAGTCCCCATGAGCCGGGCCGCCGTCACGACACTGGGCATGTCGTTATTAACA
>JALTPW010000609.1 GCA_026999335.1 Chromatiales bacterium | reverse complement strand
CTCTTCCTGTAGCACCCGGCCCTCACTGAGGCACTCATAGGCATTGACCTGATTCCGGCCATGGTTCTTGCCGTAATATAAGGCCTTGTCGGCCCGGTCGATCAGCATCGAGGGCAGTACTCGCGGCGTGATTTCCACCACGCCAATGGTCAGAGTGACCTGATTGATCTGTGGAAAATGATGCGCCGCCACCCGTGCACGAAAACGTTCCAGTACGGCCATGGCGGCCTCCAGATCGGCATCCGTCAGCACGGCGATAAATTCTTCGCCCCCATAGCGGAACAGCATGTCATTGAAGCGGAATGATTCACGCATCAGCTCGGCCAGGATCAACAATACCTCGTCACCGTACAAATGGCCCAGCGAGTCGTTGATACGCTTGAAGTGATCGACATCAAAGATGGCGAAACAACCGAGGTTGGCCGCATCAATCGCGCGGCGCCCGGGGACTTCGCCCGGTGCCAGCGTCTTGGCCAGCCAGTTATCGAGGGCGGCACGGTTGAACAGGCCGGTCAGGCCGTCGCGTTGCTGATGGTTGAGCAGGGTGTGCTGGTTGGCGTAGATGGCCACCAGTTTTTCGATGACATTGCAGGTATCACCCGTAGCGGTGATCGATTCACAGCTGATCAGCCCGGAGACCTGATTCTGCTCGATCACCGGATAGACTCGCTTGCAGCCGCCGCCAGCCGGCCGTTCTTCAGCCATCGCCTGGCTATCGATGCAGCGCCGCAGCAGAGGCCGATTCTCCAGTGCCGTGAGATAGGTGCCGACCCTGTTGATATCCGTGCACGCCACGATCTTGGCGGACAAATTGCCCAGGTCACCCTGCAAGGCATAGACGCAGACATCAAAACCCCGCTGCAGGGTGGAAACCGTGCGCACCATGGCCGCGGCCAGGGTGTCCAGGTCGCGCTGCGCGGTCAGATCCACGGCGGCATCCAGCGGAGATAGATCGTAAGACAAGGTCAGGTGCTCGACTGATTTCTCATACGAAAAATAGGATAGCACAGCGGTTTCAGGGCGTCCCATGCTTCTTGCCAAGCGGCCCTGGCGCGCCATAGAATGGCCTGCAACAGACATGCGGGCGTCGTATAACGGCTATTACCTCAGCTTCCCAAGCTGATGACGTGGGTTCGACTCCCATCGCCCGCTCCAATTCCCTGATTTCGCAGCGCCATCAGCGTAAACTCACGCCACGGATGAAGTTCTGGGTGACAATAATGCACCTGCGCAACAACCTTCTGTCGATGGGCGTCATGTTGGCCTTGATCGCCGGCTTCACCGTCGCGGCCAATGGCGCGGAAATGGAACGCTGGCGACTGGCGGAAACGCGCCTCGACGGCGGCGAGTATCTCGTCTACCGACTGTCTTATCGCGGTATCTTCACCGCTTTCGTGTGGAAGGATCTGGCGGATCTCGCCCTTATTTCCGGCCAGCGGCCGATAACCTTCGAGCAGCAACCCGGTTGCCACCTGCAACTGAAACTCTCCACGGAAAACTACGCCGTGGCCGAAGTGCTGCGCCCCACCCGCTACCAAAGACATAGTATCGTCGACCCCGGGCTGCAACGCGCCCTGCTGGTGGAAGAGATCGAAGACAGTACGGAAGATGAACAAAACGCCACCTGGATAAACTGGATGGACAAGCGTATCGAATTATTCCGCCAGCGCCGCCAGATCACGGACGACAGCGCCGGCTTCTTTTTCGACGATGACGACCCCTATCCCGCTGAGATGGAATGGGAAGAGGACGGCGCCCGGCCCCTGCCGGATTTTCTCAATACTTCGCCCCTTCTTGAGGGAAAATACACGCCGCTGGTCTATGACAAATCCATCGATATCCCTGATCTGGAGTCCCTGCTCGACCCTCTGTCTCTCATTTTCGCCGCCCGTCGGCAGGTGGACGATTCCTCGCAAGAGCGGATATTCCCCGTCACCTATGAAGATGAAATCCGCTACTACCGCATTCATGCTCTGGGTCGGGAAGACGTAGACATCGCCGGCACCCGGCTGTCGGCACACAAACTGGAAATCAAGCGTACCCGGCTTGAGGGCGCCGAGGACAAGGGATTGCTCATCATGTGGCTGAGCGACGATGAACGGCGTATTCCGTTGCAATTTGAGATACAGGCCAAGGTGGGGAAGGTAAAGATCCACATCAGACCGGAATCGCTGCACAACAATCGCAATACGGACTCCTGCATCACAACAAGGCCGCAGCAAATGGCCACGAAAGGTATTCTGCCGACCACACACTAGCAACATACAAGGAGCGGGCCATGCCCGCGATCATTCGCCCATCCGATGGTTGTGGGAGCGACTCACAGCGAGACGGTAATCCCGAAAACGCGAGGCCCAAGGCATGAAACGTCGCCCCGAACTCATTCCTCTGTCGAAAGAGCACCATGAATCCCTGGTGTTGGCAAAAAAATGTCAACGCACCGCGGCAGCCGGCAAACGCGGCGACATAGCGCTGCTTTGCCAGCAAATAGTCCGTACATTTTCGGGCAAGTGGGAGCAGCATTTCCGCAGCGAAGAAACTGGCATTTTCTCCCTCGCGGAGGCTTGTGGCGGGGAAATGGCTATCCTGTGCGGGCAACTGCGACAGGAACATGACCGGCTCAGGGAAATCCATCGTGCAATGAAAGGGGGAGACTGTTCCGGGCTCAATGCCTTCGGCGAGCTATTGCAAACCCATACCCGCAAGGAAGAAAGAGAGCTGTTCCCGCTGCTCGAAGCCAGCTTCAGTGACGAACAATTACGGCTTGCAACAGCAAAACATCGGCCTCAACGGCCGGCATCGCCCAGCGGTAAGTAGCCCGGGTTGCTGAAAATCCGGCATGATGATGCGAGGTTGACGGGACGGCGCTGGCTGGAAAGAGAACATTCTTCGCCAACAGGGAATAAATTGGCTGTTGGTGTGTCCATGAAGCCGAAGCCCTGTTCGAGTATTATCGTGCCATGTTTGAATTGGCGTGAGAGTCTCGTCGTATTTCATTACTCGCCAAACGCCAACCCCTCAAAGCCCGAATCTTGCACTGCCCAATCCGCAGGATATTTTCCTTCTTTGACATACTTGTGCAAGGTTGAATGCGGCCATTGAATCGGCTGTTCACACAAGCCGTGTTTTACCGGGTTGTAATGGATGTATTCGACGTGGCGATTAAAATCGCTTTCATCACGTATTTGATGTTCCCAATAACGCCGTTGCCACAAGGTCGACTCGCGGTGCTTTTTCCTGGAGTCGGACAGCCACTCTGAACGTTTGTAGCAATTACCACAAACCAGGCTCACATGGCGTTTGATTTTTGCCCAGCGTACGGGGAAGTTCGCATCCCCCTTGGGCAGCGTCCAAAGACAATGCAGATGATCCGGCAGCAATACCCAGGCATTGATCTCAAATGGATATTTTTGCCGCGTTCGATCTATCCCTTCACGCAGGGCATTGCGAACCTGTTCATCGCAGAGGATTTCCTGCCGGCGGTAGCTCACCACGGTGAAGAAGTAGGTTCCCCCGGCGGTATTTGCACGCCGATAATGTGACATGGCGAATTCAGTTATGTGGCGGGAATGTCATTGTGTTGGATTTGTATTATGTTCCGCGTGGGCACAAAAGACGTGCCCACCCTACCGCGCTGTGCGGGCAACTGCGACAGAAACATGACCGGCTCAGCTGCGTAGGGTGGGCACGTCTTTTG
>JALTPW010000608.1 GCA_026999335.1 Chromatiales bacterium | reverse complement strand
CATCCGCGCGCAGCGCCTGTGGGACGTCATCATGGCCTCCACCTACGACTACGCCGAGCCCGGCTTCATCCTCATCGACAAGGTCAATGAGATGAACAACAACTGGTTCTGCGAGAATATCCGCGCGACTAACCCATGCGTCACGGCGGACACCTGGGTGCAGACCACCGCCGGTCCCCGTCAGGTGCGCGAATTAGTCGGCAGGCCCTTTGTCGCACAGGTCGATGGGCAGACGCATGAGTCGGGTGCGGAAGGATTCTTCAAGACCGCCACCAAGGCGGTGGTACGTCTGGCGACCACCGAGGGCTATCAACTGCGCCTGACCGCAGACCATCGCGTACGCCGTGTCTCGCGCTTCACCCGCCATGTCACCGAGACGGAATGGTGCGAGGCTGGCCAGCTGCGTGCCGGCGACCAGGTATTGTTGAACGACCACCGCGCCGCCGCCGAATGGCAGGGTGAATACGGCAGCGGGCAGGGCTATCTGATGGGCCTGCTGGTCGGCGATGGCACCCTGAAATCAGACAAGGCGGTGTTGTCTGTGTGGAAACCGGCGGCCGTGGCCAATGGCCCGGATGCCCATTTATCGGCGGGTGTAGAAGCGGTGATGGATGCCGCACTGACAGCGGTGCAGAGCCTGCCACACCGCAGTGATTTTTCAGGTTGGAGCGAAATTTCAGGCCGCAATGAATATCGCCTTTCAACGGCGGCATTGAAGCATCTCGCCGAAGACCTGGGCATGCAGCCGGGCAACAAGGTGATCAGCGAAAGACTGGAGCAGACATCCAGCGATTTCCATCGTGGTTTCCTGCGCGGCATGTTTGATGCCGATGGGTCTGTGCAAGGCACGCAGGACAAGGGCATCAGCGTGCGACTGGCGCAGTCCGACCTGCCACGCCTACAGGCGATCCAACGCATGCTGCTGCGCCTGGGTATGGCCTCCAAAATCTATAAAAACCGCCGCAATGCCGGCACCAAATCATTACCCGATGGTAAGGGTGGTTATCGGGACTACGCCGTCAAGGCCCAACATGAGCTGGTGATCAGCGGTGAAAACCTGGCGCAGTTCCAATGTGCCATTGGCTTTGCCGATACCGACAAGGCCGACCGGCTGGAGTCACTGTTGAGTCGTCACCAACGCAGGCTGAACCGGGAACGCTTTGTGGCGCGAGTAGAAAGCGTGACGGCCGATGGTGTCGAGGATGTTTTCGATGTGCAGGTGCCTGGCATCAATACCTTCGATGCCAATGGTTTGCATGCCCACAATTGTGGCGAGCAGCCCCTGCCCCCCTACGGCTCCTGCCTGCTGGGCTCGGTGAACCTGACCAAGTTTGTGGTCGACCCCTTCACCGATGAAGCACGTTTCGACTGGGACAAGTTCCGCAAGACCGTCGGCATTTTCACTCGCATGCTGGACAACGTGGTGGAGATCAACGGCCTGCCGCTGGAAGGCCAGCGCGAGGCGATCATGGACAAGCGCCGCCACGGCATGGGTTATCTCGGCCTCGGCTCCACCCTGACCCTGATGGGGATGGAATACGGCTCGTCCGAATCGCTGGAATTCACCGAGGAAGTCACCCGCGAGCTGGCCCTGGTGGGCTGGCAGACCGGCCTCGAACTGGCCGAGGAAAAGGGCCCTGCGCCGATCATGGAGCGGGAATTCACCGTCACCGCCGAGATGCTGCGTAAGCGTCCGGAGATGAAACGCGACGGCTACAAGGTCGGCGACAAGCTGCCGGGCAAGGTACTGCACGCGCGCTATAGCCGCTACATGCAGCAAGTCGCCGAAGTACAGCCGGAACTGGTGAATGCACTGGCCGAAAAGGGCTGCCGCTTCACCCACCACAGCTCCATCGCCCCCACCGGCACCATCTCCCTGTCGCTGGCCAACAACGCCAGCAATGGCATCGAGCCCAGTTTCGCGCACCACTATTTCCGCAACGTGATCCGCGAAGGCAAGAAGAGCAAGGAAAAGGTCGACGTCTGTTCCTTCGAGCTGCTGGCCTACCGCAAGCTGGTCAACGCCGACGCCATGCCCTTTGCCGAGGCCGGCGACGGTGCCGCCAGGCTGCCCGACTACTTCATCTCCGCCGACGACATCGCCCCCAAGGCCCATGTCGATGTACAGGCTGCGGCGCAAAAATGGATCGACTCCAGCATTTCAAAAACCGCCAACGTACCCACGGACTTTGCCTACGACGAGTTCAAAAACATCTATCTCTACGCCTACGACCAGGGCCTCAAGGGCTGCACCACCTTCCGTTTCAATCCCGAGGTCTTCCAGGGCGTGCTGGTAAAAGAAAAGGATCTGGAAAACACCACCTACAAATTCACCTTAGAGGATGGCAGCGTCATCGAGGTCAAGGGCAACGAAGAGATCGAATATGACGGCGAGACCCACACCGCCGCCAATCTCTACGACGCCCTCAAAGAAGGCTATTACGGTAAATTCTAAAAACTGAAGGATGAGTGCCTGGATGGGCGCCATCGAGGAGCAGAAAAACAATGGCTATCAAACTGGACAACAAGATCGTCGGATTCGACGTGGTCAAAGAAGAAGACAAAAATGCCGCGCAGGAAGCCGTGGTAGAAAATACCGCTGCCAGCGAAACGGCGGAAAGCAATGTCGTGCACATGCACGAAAAGGTCGAGCGCCCCGAGACCCTGATGGGTTCCACCTACAAGATCAAGACCCCACTCTCCGAGCATTCGCTGTACGTCACCATCAACGACATCGTGCTCAACCCCGGCACCGAGCACGAACTTCGCCGGCCCTTCGAGATCTTCATCAACTCGAAGAACATGGATCACTTCCAGTGGATCGTCGCCCTCACGCGCATTATTTCCGCCGTGTTTCGTAAGGGTGGCGACGTCACCTTCCTGGTGGATGAGCTGCGTTCCGTGTTCGATCCGCGCGGTGGTTATTTCAAGAAAGGCGGCAAGTACATGCCGTCGCTGGTTGCCGAGTTGGGTGATGCGATTGAGTGCCATCTCAAGCTGATTGGTTTGATCAAGGATGACGAGCTGGATGAGCATCAGCAGAAGTTGATGGCGGAGAAGCGGGCGCAGTATGAAGCCGCCAATCAAGAAGCGGAAGTCGAGAGTGATTTTCCGGCTGGGGCGCAGCTTTGTGGCAAGTGCAGCACTAAGGCCGTGATCAAGATGGATGGGTGTATGACGTGTTTGAATTGTGGGGATAGTAAGTGCGGCTAGGTGGATGTTCCGCGTGGGCACACAAAACGTGCCCACCCTACGGGGCTCTCATTGCTTTAACTGATAGGTGTGGGTAACTTCATAGAGGAAATGATGATTTACT
Organism: Chromatiales bacterium; assembly: GCA_026999335.1. Lineage (GTDB taxonomy): Bacteria > Pseudomonadota > Gammaproteobacteria > SZUA-152 > SZUA-152 > DRQN01. The sequence continues at coordinate 386 of JALTPW010000608.1, read as the reverse complement.
TTATTCAGAAAGGTAATAATGGTCCGGTTAAAATTGGCGTATCTAAAGATCCAGGGCGAAGACTTTGCGAGTTACAAACTGGATCTTCTGAACCATTAAAGCTAGGTAGGGTGGGCACGTCTTGTGTGCCCACGCGGAACATAATACAAATCCAACACAATGACATTCTCGCCACATAACTGAATCCACCATGTCACACTATCGGCGAGCAAATACCGCCGGGGGAACTTACTTCTTCACCGTGGTGAGCTACCGCCGGCAGGAAATCCTCTGCGATGAACGGGTTCGCAATGCCCTGCGTGAAGGGATAGATCGAACGCGGCAAAAATATCCATTTGAGATCAATGCCTGGGTATTGCTGCCGGATCATCTGCATTGTCTTTGGA
>JALTPW010000607.1 GCA_026999335.1 Chromatiales bacterium | reverse complement strand
TTTTTATATGTACTGAGCAGAGAAACATCTCCCAACGAGCCAGATTATTGGCAAAACGTACTCTATCGTTACGAAACCGACCATCACACGATTTCAGGGACGCCACTGTTTCTCGGCCGGGATAAGAGTGAGGGTGGCAGCGATCTCGCCATCTCATCCTGCGGCCATCTGGCGGTTGTCAGTAACAGCGGTGACCAGACCCTGAGTGTCATCGACCTGAAACAGTGGAGACCGGCAGGGCCCGCGGTTGACGTGGGGGCCACCCCCGATGCCATCGTGCTCTCTCCCGATGGTGAACGGATCTATGGTTTCACCAAGGGCGAAACCAGCAGTTTTATCGGCGTTGGAGACACCCACCAGCGCCGCCAGATCATCGAACCTAAAGAAGTGAGCGGCCTGGCCCGGGACATCGCCGTGGCGCCCAACGGCGGCCGTCTCTATCTGCCACTGAGTAACGGGACAAACAACACACTGGCCATCCTGCCCACCGCCAGCCAGGACAGCCTGGAGTGGATCGTAACCGCCGGTCGTACCTCCCGTACATGTTTTCCAGTCCCCTTTGGCAATGTCGTGGTATTGGGCATCAATGAGCCCGGCGCAACCCCCATAGCCACGACGCTGGCCCAGGTCACGCCAATCACTGCGGACTGTGCGAGCCCCTTTCGCTTCAGCTTCTGGGGCATTGCCACTGAGCTTGATGCCGTCGCCGAGATCGTCTGGATATCCGCGACTTGCACCCCACTAAAAAGTGATCAGATACCCATCGAGGTACGTGAAAAAGCAAACACCGGCAGTAACACGACCAGCCCCATGCCCTCGGCAGTGGACATGGTGTTGCACAGCCAACGATTGACACCACCCGAAGGTGCCACGCAAGCAGAAGTGCGATTTAAAACCACTGGTGGCATTGCCATTATTGATAACGTCTCTTTGCGGGTAACCGCCGAGGCAACGACGAACAGTACATTGCGCCTGGATACCGGGGGACAGCCTTTCCATTGGACGCAGCAACCAGCGACCGGGACAGGCTTGACCCTAATGGCACAGGGCGACGGCGTTCAGCTGAGCAACACCGGAAGTGAAAGTATTTCATTGATACAAACCACCCGCATCACACCCGAACAAGCCTTTGAGCTGCAATTCCACGGCCGTACGGTGGACATATTTTCAGAAGATTCACTCCCCACCATTGAATTACATTGGCTGGATTCAAAAAAGGCCATCCCGGACGCAGATATCAGCCTGCCGATCCCAGCACGCGACTTTGAACGACACATCGCGACCGGCGAGGCACCGAGCCAGGCGAATCAGGCAGAAGTCCGCATCACCCTTCCTCCGCAAACGACATTGACGACCCGGTACATTGCATTGCGCCAACAGGCACCCACCACCGTACCTGTCGGCTTCTTGTCACATGCGCCCGGCGAGCTGAATGTCTCCCAAGGACGGATCGTCTATGACCTTGGTGAATCTCTGCCTCTTCAAGTGCCATCGACGGGACTGTGCCGGCCAATACAAACAAAGCCGACTCAGGCCCGATACACCTGCTTTTGTGGTATCTGCGAGGCATCGCATGAAATGACCTGTGCAACACCGGCCCTCACCCCCGCCGGACGACCTGCGACCACGGGAACCTGCAGTGCCTGCGGCAGTAGTGTCATCAATCTCGGCGGCCGACTGGACGATAGGGCGCCGAATATCGCGTTTTTTGAAAGAAAACTTGTGCCGCTCAAGCGCGTGCCGGAAAAGACCAGAATGAGCGCCGTTTCACACCAGCCGCAAAAATACAAGGCATCCCGCATAACCCGTATTAAAGGCATCGGAGACGCCCGCGCTCAAAAACTGATCAGCGCAGGTATCACATCGATCAGAAAACTGGCAGCCATTAAACCCGAAAAAATCCAACGGATACTGAAAACAATTTCATTGACACAGGCCAATCAACTGGTCGAGGAAGCAAAATTATTGTATTCATCCGATGATTGATTTTACTTTGTTATCACAACGATGCTTTTTTCGTTTTGCCGGGCTTATCTTCATGACCTTATCTCTTCGGGTTATTGACGTGAATGATTTCACATCATGAACACACATCATAAACACCAAGCTAAGGTATAAAGCTATAGACAGGTCAATCCGCAAAACCTCACGGGGCGGGATAAATTGAAAGCCCGGACAAAAACGCCTTGTGCGTTGAATACCCACAAAGCGACTCGAACAGTGACAATTTTTACTTGGCAGTCGAGGTGTCGTCCGTATCTTCCCGCACAACCGCCTGGGTGGCGGGGTGCCTCTGCAAACTGGCCTTGATGTCGAGAATATCCACCAGGCCCAGGCTTTCCAGCTTGCCATTTTTGTAGATTCCCTGCAGCTTCATGACCAGACGGCCATCCGACTTGCGATACATACTGCCGTCCAGCTCGAAACACTTGGGCTGGTGCTCACTGCCGAGATCAAAGCACAGGGTGAGGCGCCGGAATTCGCTCAGTCCATCCAGCTCCTCGGCGCTTTCCTCGAGGTTGAGCTGTACGGACTGCTCGGCGAAGTCCCGCAGGGTGCAGGCATAGGTGCCGCCATCGCGCAGACTGAGAGTGGCGGGCAGGCGGGTGTTGACGCGATAGTGTTGCCGCTGATCGGTCAGCACCAGGCTGCTCGGTATGACATCCAGCAATACCACTTGATGACCGGCGTAGATGCCGCCGCTCACGGGCATGATCCTGCGCACCAGGGTATCGAGATGACAAAGGATACCGTCATCGGAATTGGCCGTGAGGGTAATGGTGTTGTGACGGCGGAACGGCCCCCGCGGGCCAAGCTCGGCACGACGCACATAGTCGCGCTTGTTGTCGTCGCCGGGGTTGAAGGGGATCAGCAGACTAAAGCTTTCCAGCTCGCTGATCAGAATGTGTTCCGCTCCCGTGAACAGGCGCAGAACACCCGCTGTAGCGCGGATTTCCAGCGGCGAATACACAAAATAACCGTTAATGCCGTAACCGAGGATGAGGGTATCCAGAGCACCGTCTTTCTGGAATTCCGGGTAATAGCGAACCTTTTCACCGATGGGGTAATGCTGGATCAGTTCGTTGATTCGCGGCAGCGCCAACGGCTCATCCACCATCGAGCCCGAAGCCTGCCGGCCACCCGCAGGCACACCCTTGCCGGTGCTGAATATTTTTTTGAAGAACTTGACCATGGGTCTGTCACGGCCTCCCTTGGCTAACAGTATTCTTCACTGATTACTGCAAGAAATATGCCGGCTTCCTTTCCCATCAAGGGGAGAAGGAAAAAATATCTGCTGAATGCCGTAGGGTGGACATCGTCCACCCTTTCCATCGATGGCAGATTGGTGGGCGATATCGACTTCGAGGCCGCCCGCGAACGGGCCGGCTGGACTACCCCGGTGCCCGGTGGCGTCGGGCCGATGACGGTGGCGACGCTGTTGCAGAATACCGCGGACGCGGCGGACAAACGGGATGGTATTCAGTCCACCTGATTTGTGGGAGCGGGCCATGCCCGCGATAGCTTTCGTGCCCAGGTTGGATCAAAGCACTTGTAGACGCCCCCTACCAGTGCTTTTCTCGACAACAACGATTAACACGGAGATCGCAGAGACGCAGAGGACGCAAAGAAAACCCCTTCAAAAATCTCTGCATCCTCTGCGCCTCCGCAGTCTCTGTGTTTCATTCCGAGTCCATCGCGGGCATGGCCCGCTCCTAC
>JALTPW010000606.1 GCA_026999335.1 Chromatiales bacterium | reverse complement strand
CAGCAACAACTCACGGCACTCACCCAGGAGTTGCGCGAAGTCAGCAACCGCGACGGCCTCACCCAGCTGTTCAACCGGCGCTACATCGAGGAAACCCTGAGCAAGGAATTTAAGCGCGCACAACGCTATGCACACCCGCTGACGGTCATCCTCACCGACATCGACCACTTCAAGCAGGTCAACGATATCCATGGCCACCTGGCCGGTGACGAAGTATTGCGCATCATCTCCAAACGCCTGCTAAGCAACCTGCGCGATACAGACATTCTGGGCCGTTACGGCGGCGAAGAATTTCTCATCGTGCTGCCGAACACCGGCACAAAAGGTGGCAAGGTGCTGGCTGAACGCCTGCGACACGCTATCGAAAGTGAGCCAGTGGCATTCGGTGATATCCATTTGAACATCAACATCAGCCTCGGCATCACCGAGCTACGTGAAGACAGTGGCAATTACGAACAACTCATTGGCGAGGCCGATCAGGCCCTGTATCAATCCAAGGAAAGTGGACGCAATCAGGCAACGGTATTCGCCGCAGACAGCCCCGCCAAGTAACAAACTATCGAAGAATCCTCGGCAAGGTGCGTAAAAACCTGACATTTCTCTTCATTGACGCAGGCCTGCCGCCGATATATAAAGGCGAGATCAATGCCGTAGCGATGCCATGAATCACACCAAACCACCAAAAACAGTGATGCAGCAAGACTTTAAGTCGTTGCTGGATAACACCACAGACTCCGCCCTGAAGCGCCCACGCGCCCGCTGGGCCGGGCTGGCCGCTGGACTGACGTTATTTGCTGCGGCAGGCCTCCTGTTTACCGATACCGATGCCGATGCCGATGCCGATGCAATCCGCAGTGCGGACAGTACAGGCAGTGCGGACAATGCAGATAGTGCACTGCTGGAAAATAATCTCTTCGCAGACACACGCATCACCCGGCCATTGAGCCTACCCGACAAGGCCGTCGCAACGACTCTCGCCGCAGAATCCATAACCGTAGCGGAAGCAGAGATCCACTGGCAGATAGAGACCGTGCGTTCCGGTGACAGTCTGGCACGCATTTTCTCGCGTCTGCGCATCAGCCCACAGCAACTCGACCGGCTCATGCGAAGCGGCGAGGACACCGCCATTCTCAAGCGCATCATGCCGGGACAAACCCTCAAGTTCGATGTACAAGACGGCGAACTGCAGCAACTGGTGTATGTGATCGACCGTCTCACCACCCTGCACGTACAGCGCGAGGGCGAGGACTTCGGCACCCACACCATCACCCGTGAGTTGGAAACCCGCGTCACCAACGCCAGTGGTGAAATCAGCTCTTCGCTGTTCCTCGCCGGTATGGACGCCGGTCTGTCCGACAACCTGGTCATGGAGCTGGCCGGCATCTTCGGCTGGGACGTGGACTTCGCCCTCGATATCCGCGAGGGTGACCGTTTTACCCTGCTCTACGAAGAAAAATACCTCGATGGCGAAAAATTGCGCGACGGCGACATCCTCGCCGCCGAATTCACCAACCGAGGCAAGACCTACCGCGCCCTGCGCTACACCGATGCCAGCGGCCGCGGTGACTACTACACACCGGATGGCAAAAGCATGCGCAAGGCCTTCATCCGCACCCCGGTGGACTTCACCCGCATCAGCTCCCGCTTCGGCAAGCGCTATCACCCGACCTTGAAAAAGCGCAAGAACCACCACGGCGTGGACTACGCCGCGCCACGCGGCACGCCCATCAAGGCCGCCGGCGACGGCAAGATCGTACACCTCGGCCGCAAGGGCGGCTACGGCAAGACCATCATCATCCAGCATGGCGGAAAATACAGCACCCTCTACGCCCACATGTCCAACTACAACCGCAAGCTGCGCCGCGGCGCACGCGTGAAACAGGGTCAGACCATTGGTTATGTAGGCACCACCGGGCGTTCCACTGGCCCGCATTTGCATTATGAATTCCGCGTCAACGGCGTGCACCGCAACCCGCTCACCGTAAAACTACCCACTGCCGCCCCTATTCAGGCCAAATACCACGACGACTTCCTCGCCAAAACCCGCGTGCTGGTCAGCCAGCTGGACATGCTCACTGCCACCACCGTGGCCGCCAACAGACACACGGAATAGCACCACCCATGGCTAAGTGGTCTGTAAACCCTGTCGGGTTCAACGTTCCTATGGTGCCATGAACACGGACAGACCAACTGAACCCGGCAATAAACTACCACCGGCTAAAGTAGGTGGGTCAACGCATTCGGTGCTGATGGCTGAAGTCATCAACCTCGCACCGTCATCAGCGCGCATGCGTCAACACATGAAAATCAAAGTCACCGTCTAAAGACGGTGGTTTTGACCAAGTTAATGGAAAATAAAGGGTTGACAGACTACGAGTACTACATCGGCCTGATGTCCGGCACCAGCCTGGACGGCATCGATGCCGTGCTGGTGGACTTCGCCGTCGACCCACCCCGGCTCATTGAGGCCCACACCCATCCATTGTCCGATGCCCTGCGCCAACAGTTGGGCGCCCTGTGCCAGCCGGGTGATAACGAGATCGAACGTATGGGCCGGGCCGACATTGCATTGGGCGAGCGATTTGCCGATGCCGTACAACAACTACTTCGCCAAACCGGCATTCCCACCACCGAAATACACGCCATCGGCAGCCACGGCCAGACCATCCGCCACCGCCCCGATGCCGGCTTCACCCTGCAGATCGGCGACGCCAACCGCATCGCCCGGCATACTGGCATCACCACCGTGGCCGACTTCCGCCGCCGCGACATGGCCGCCGGCGGACAGGGAGCCCCCCTGGTACCCGCCTTTCACGCCGCCCTGTTCCGCTCGCCGGACATCACGCGCGTGGTACTGAATCTGGGCGGCATGGCCAATATCACCCTGCTGCCCGCCCACCCTGAACAGCCTGTCTCGGGCTACGACACCGGCCCCGGTAATGTGCTTATGGATGCCTGGGCACAGCAACATCTGGGCCGCCCGCTGGATCAAAACGGCGCCTGGGCCGCCACCGGCTGCGTGAATAAAGCACTGCTAACACGCTGCCTGAGTGACCCCTATTTCCACCAGGCACCGCCCAAGAGCACCGGCCGGGAGCACTTCAATGCCGACTGGCTAGCAGCGCGACTCACAGAAAGTGAGCACTCACCCTCCCCCGCTGACGTACAGGCAAGCCTGTGCGAACTCACCGCCGTCTCAGTGGCAGAGGCCATCCGACAGACCGGCACAGATGCCGCTGAGCTACTGGTCTGCGGCGGCGGTACACACAATACCTACCTGCTATCACGCCTGAGTGCACATCTTGACTCAATGGACGTCATCCCCAGCACTGAACGGGGACTGGCAGCAGATTGGGTAGAAGCCGTCGCCTTTGCCTGGCTGGCGCGCGAGACCCTGGGCGCACGGCCCGGAAACCTGCCGGCCGTCACAGGGGCCAGCGAAGCCGTGGTGCTGGGGGCGGTTTATTGGGCTTAAAGCAAAAATCGCAGGGTGGGCACCGCCCACCAAAATGGCTCAGGGAGTGCCCGATGGGCGATGCCCACCCTACGGTTTAAAATTGGTAAGGCCGGGCGGCCCAATGCCATTAAGTTAAGCCTGATGTCCTGCTTATTCTCGTTTGGTGGTGATGCAGGAATCCCAGCATTGTTGGTTTCATTGGGGTTCGCAAGCTCACCACCAATCGACAAAACAGTCATCATTTTGTTAACTTAATGACATTG
>JALTPW010000605.1 GCA_026999335.1 Chromatiales bacterium | reverse complement strand
AGGCCGACCTGATTGAACACCATGGCCAGCATGATCAGCCCCACGCCGGGCACACCCGCGGTGCCGATGGAGGCGAGCACGGCCATGCCGATGACCGTGAGATAGCCGCTAATGCCCAGGTCGATGCCGTAGACATTGGCGATAAAGACCGTGGCCACGCCCTGCATGATGGCGGTGCCATCCATGTTGATGGTGGCGCCGAAAGGCACCACGAAGGAGGCGGTGGAGTTATCCACGCCGAGACGTTTTTCCACCGTGCGCAGGGTCACCGGGATGGTGGCGTTGGAACTGGAGGTGCTGAAGGCGAATACCTGTACGGTGCGCATCTTGCGCAGGAAGACTAAGGGACTGACCCGTCCCAGCAGTTTCAGCAGCAGCATCAGGGTGCCAGTGGCATGCAGTAGCAGCACTATCGCCACCACACCAAAATAGCTGATCATCGGCAGTATCATCCCCAGGCCCTGTAGGGAAAAGGTCTTGGCCATCAGGGCGAAGACGCCAATGGGGGCGACGTGCATGACCACGGTCACTACCTGCATCATCACGGTGTTGAGGCGTTCGGCACCCTCGGCGATGGGGCGGCCCGCTTCACCCACCATCAACACACAGATGGCGAACAGGATGGTGAAGAAAATAATCTGCAACATATTGCCGTTGGCGTAGGCGGCGACCGGATTGCCAGGGATGAGATCGATGATCACCTGGGTCAGCGGGGGTGCCGCTGGTGCACTGAATTCACTATGCGCCACCGTGCCCATGTCGAAGCCTTCGCCCGGCCCTACCAATACGGCGACGGTAATGGCCAGGGTGATGGCCAGGGCCGTGGTCAGCATGAACAACAGGAAGGCCTTGAGTCCTACTCGTCCCAGGGTGTTGACATCGCCAATGCCGCACACACCGCAGATCAGCGAAAAGGTGACCAGCGGCACCACCAGCATTTTCAGGGCGCTGATAAACATGGCGCCAATGACATGGAACAGTCCGTTGACCAGGTAATCCTGGATGAAGGCGACATCGGAGGCGAAGGCATTGATCAGGCTTCCCAGTACGAGTCCGCAGACCATCCAGATGAGGATTTTGGTGGTCATGGTCATTTTTTGCGGCATGTGGACTCCCTTTCAGTGTTGGCTGGCAGTGTGTTGCGCTTGCCTTGAATTGTCGAGGGGGGAGGATAGCGGAAAAAGGCATGGTTTTCCTTATTAAAGGCGAAAGAGGGGTGTGGCCGATAGGCCGATCATTTCGGTAGGGGGGATTTTCTCCCAGCGAGGCGGAGGTCGCTCAAAAATAGGCGCTTTAGGCGAATGTTAGGCTGGGTATAAGGCAATAGGCTTTAAGCGAATAAGGGTATGTAGTGTGCGCCATGCGCACAGGTTGGTGGTGTGGCCTTGCTCGTGCGCACGGCGCACGCTACGTCGGGCGTGTGAAGGGATGCGACATTGACGAGATCAATTCTGCTGTCATCCGGCATCTTCGGTGGCGTGGTACAGGGAGGTCACATTGATGGTCTTCGGTGAGGTGATACAGGCCTCGCGGCAGAGGGCGCAGCCTGTACAGCGCGCTGTGTCGATGCTTGGCTTTTCCATCCGCCATTGCAGAGCGCCTCTGACCGGACAGGCCATACGGCAGGCGCCACATTCCGGGCCGCTGTAGGGCAGGCAGGTGTCTGAGTCGATGCTGGCGTATGAGAGTCGAGGCAGCGGTAGCGATTCGTCATCCTCCAGCGCGGGGTGTTGCAGGGCCTGGGGTTCGCAGACCGCCACGCAGGGCCAGTCTTCGCACAGATGGCAGGCGTGATTGAGCAAATCCAGTGCCGGTGTGTTGACCACCTCTGCACCCAGCCTCAGGGGCAGGGAAAATATCGTTCCGTGTGGGCAGGCCTCGATGCACTTTTCACAGCGGGTGCAGGCGAGGAGAAAATCCAGCTCGTTGATGGCATAGGGTGGGCGGAACCAGTGCGCGGCCTTTTTACGGGCGCGATTTTCCGCCTCCCTGACGGCCGCTTCAGAGACCTTGTTGAGACCATGGCGAAAGAATTCCCGGCGATCTATGGTTACATCCTCATGGTCATGGGTTGCATGAGCAGCCACACATGAAACAGGTTGATCAGTACGGCAAACAGAACTATCGGCAGCAGTGACCATGTCGCCCCTGGCAGCACCCCGTTACGGCGATGACGGATGATCCGCATGGCGATCCAGAAGCCGAAGATCATCAACAGTGCTTGCAGGAGAAACAGGCTGTCCTGCGAGATCAGCATCTGAAGATGGCGTGTGTGTTTTTCCATCATGCCGAGCGGTTGGGTCGCGGTGCCGAGGGGGTTGCTGATGAGCGCTGTGAGGTCGCTGCTTTCGCGTACCAGGTGGTTGAGGTTGTGGGCCAGATGATAGGCAAAGGCGAGGGGCAGGGCGACGAAGGAGAAGGTGGAAAATATCTGCCTGAAGCCCTGTCGATTCCCGGACAACCACTGTGTGAGCCTGACCGCCAGGGCAAAGAGGGCGACCACCACGGCCAGATCCAGGCCCAGACCCAGGCTAAAGCTGATGAGCAGATTTCCGGAATCGCCGATCTGCTGGGCCAGCCCCGTCATTAATGACTCCCACGCGGGGAGCATGGTGATACCGTGGAAAGAGGTCAGTGCCAGCAGGCCGAGTATGAACCAGGCCTCGTCCCAGCGTGGCCGGGCATCCTGGATGGCCTCCCGGCTGGGTGAACGAATTTGCCAGCCGACGTTTTGTTCGGGACAGCTTTGCAGGCAGTTGCCGCAGGAGATGCAATAGGTATTTTGCGTCAGGCGTCCCATCACCAGGTGCGTGGGGCAGGGCGCGATATTTTCGTCTCCCCGGTAGCACTCCAGTGTGTCGCAGCGGGCGCAGATGTCCGGCTCGATGGGGCGCAGCTCGATCAGGGATAACTGCGAGTAGGCGCCCACGGTGCGGCCCACGGGGCAGAAGAAACGGCAGAAGGCCTTGTCTTCATAGAGGGCGGCACTGATCACGGCCAGAACCACGATCAACAGGGCCAATGAGGCAGTGGCCTTCGGGTTGGTGGTGATGCCAACACCAAGCTCCAGCCAGGTCAGGATGATCAACAGCAGCAGCGCTGGCCACAGGTTTCGCAATACCTTGGGGACTTTCAGATTCAGGGACAGGCCGGAGGCCGGGCGGCCCCAGAGCCGGTGACGCACCAGCCAACTGGCGAGGGTGTCCCAGGGGCAGACACCGCACCAGGTGGTGCCGAGAAAAAAAATACTGATGATCAATGCCGCCCACCAGATGTTCCAGGTCATCACGGTGGCGAAATTGCGCTCGGCCATGGGGGTGCCATAGAGCCCCGCAGCGATGATCAGCAAAAAGACGGCGACAAGGAAAATTTTCAGGGTAAGCTGTAGCCATGGTCGTTGCAGCAGCCGCTGCAACGGGATGCCAATCAGGGGCAGGCGTGCTAGGCGGATGACGCGGTTGTGTGGTGTTTCGCGGCGAATCAGCATTACCCCTAATCCCGTTAACAGCATCGTGATGACGATTCCCAGCGCCCAAGTGATGGGAAGACCGGGGTGTGTCATCGTCATGCGTGCTTGTCCGTTCGGTCGGCGCGGATTTTGGCGCGCAGCAGTTGTTTGCGTTTGATGATATTGATGCCGGCGAGAAACAGCACGATGACGATGACGCTGACGGTGATGGGTGTCGCCGAGGCGGTGTCGCCGATGGTGAGGGGGAAGTCGATCA
>JALTPW010000604.1 GCA_026999335.1 Chromatiales bacterium | reverse complement strand
AAGCCATGCACTTCCCCAGCAACACACCTCACTCATAACCTGTCTCTCTCCGCAATCTGTGTAACCCTGGTAGCAGAAAAAATTCCCCTTTCGGGGTGACAATCAGACATCGCCAAATTTTCGGATCACCGGGGGGTGGCGTGTGCAGGGGAGTCGTAAAAATGGTCGAAGAGAACAGTTGTGTTGCAGTCTATGACAACCACCTCCAGGCAGAAGAGGCCGTGCGGCGGTTGTTGGCAGAGGGCTTTGAGGCCGGAAAACTATCCATCGTCGGCAAGGGTTACCAACGCGAAGAACATCCCATCGGTTTTTACAATACCGGCGACCGCATGAAATTCTGGGGGGCGCAAGGCGCCTTCTGGGGCGGTCTGTGGGGGTTGTTGTTGGGGGCGGCCTTCTTCTGGGTGCCCGGCCTGGGTACTGTGGTCATCGCCGGTTCACTGGTGAGCGCCCTGGTTACGGCGCTGGAGGGCGCGGCAGTGGTGGGCGGGTTCAGCGCCCTGGGCGCGGCGCTCTACAGTATCGGCATTCCCCGCGACAGCATCGTCCGCTACGAAACCGCGATCAAATCGGACCACTATCTGCTCATCGTGCACGGCGACCAGCGTGAGGTGGAGCGAGCCCACGATGTGCTGGTGGGTGGGGATGCCCGGGATGTGACGATCCACCTCAGTTGATGAGTGCCCTGTGGTGGCTTTCTCATCTCGCCTGGGTCGGAGGATTTCTCCTCGCCATACTCTTGCTGGCTCACATCATCCGCCAGCGCCGGCCGCCATCGTCGACTCTGGCGTGGATACTTTTCATTATCATGGCGCCCTACTTGGGGGTGCCGTTCTACCTGGTTTTTGGTGGGCGCAAGGTAAAACGTATTGCTCAACTGAAAGCCGACCTCCGCCGTGAAGAAGGCCGGTCACCCGACAAGACCCTGCCGCCGCTGGAACAACTACTGATGGCTCATGGCATCAGTCCCGCCACGGATGGCAACGCGCTTTCGCTCTGTGAGACGGGCCAGGCCAGTTATGATGCGCTGGTCGCGCTGATCGACGGGGCGAAACAACGCATCGACCTGTGCTTCTTCATCTTTCACCCCGATCGCGTCGGACGGGAGATATTGAACCGTTTGATCCGGTGTGCCGAAGAGGGCGTGGCGGTGCACCTGCTACTCGATGGTTTCGGCTCGTTGCAGACCCGTGAACGATTTCTCAAACCACTTGCCGAGGCGGGTGGGCATTTCGCCTTTTTCAACCCGGTTTTGCACCGGCCCCTGCGCGGCCACACCAATCTGCGCAACCACCGCAAGCTGGCCATCGCCGATGATCGACAGGTATTGGCGGGTGGCGCCAACATCGCCAGTGAGTACATGGGCCCGGACACCGAGACCGAACGCTGGCGCGATCTGACCTTTGTCATCGAAGGCCCGGCGGTGGCGCGTTTCGTCGAACTGTTTCGGGCGGACTGGCAATACGCCAGTGGACAGGCGCCGGGACAGCGGGCCACGCTCACGATGGCGCCCGCTTGCCGCGTCGGCGAGGCGCGCCTGCAGGTGGTACCGTCGGGGCCGGATATGCCGGGGGACGCGCTGTACGATGTATTGCTGACGGCGATCTTTGGTGCCCGTCAGCGCCTGTGGCTGGTGACGCCCTATTTCATCCCCGATGATGCCCTGTGCCGCGCCATTATTCTGGCCGTTCATCGGGGCGTCGATGTGCGCATCCTGTTGCCGCGAAAATCCAATCATCGTTTGGCCGACAGCGCCGGGCGCAGCTATCTGCGAGAGATCCAGCAGGAAGGCGGACGGATCCTGCTCTACGGGCAGGGCATGGTGCATGCCAAGGCTGTGGTGGCCGACGAGGATCTGGCGATCCTGGGGTCGGCCAATACGGACATGCGTAGCTTGTTGCTCAACTACGAAGTCGGTGTGCTGGTTACCAGCCCGATGGAAGTTGAACGGGTCAGCTGCTGGCTGGAGAAATTGATGCAGGGATGCGAGGAGGGTGTGGATAATGTGAGTGTGATCGGCGATATGGGAGAGGGTCTGGCAAGATTGCTGGCGCCTCAATTGTAAGGTTTAAAAATAACATTTTACGGAACTTTTTCGATTTTCGTGAAAGTAACCTAAGTAGCAGATGGGCGGGAAAAAAGGGGAATAGAATCGCCTGCACCGGGAGAGAGATTCTTCCTTTTTATAAACTCTAGACATCAAGGAGATCATCATGTCTGTTGCTACTGTTCCATTTAAAATGAAACCATTATGTGGCGCCGTAATAGCGCTTGCATTGCTTGTCACTTTTCCGGCCCAGGCTGCTGACGGCAAGGCCCGGATTACGGCTGAAACGGATATCCAGCCATTGGTCACGCTGACAGATCAGGAATCGCAGGTCATCTCGTTGGCCGCCGGACGTATCCTGCTGCACACCGATAATGCGCGTATAGCCATCGCCGCGAAAGACAAAAAAACGGCCATGGAGGAAATTGAACAGGGCTTGACCCTGGTCAAGCTTGTCGAGCGGTCTTTGCCTAAATACAAAATCACCACCAAGATCAAAACCGATGATGTGACTTATAGTGACGAGGATGAAGTGAGCAGGCGTTTCGTGACGGTTTATAACGAGCAATTCATCGAGGATGTGATAGCGCCGGTTGTGCACGAGAAAGCGAAAACCCTCAAGGGCCGCCACGGCCATAAATCTACTAACTCACGCTTTTTCGAGGACTACTCGGTCTGGCGTCAGGCCGCCATGAAGCTGAATATTGTGATGGCCGACAATGCATTGAAGCTGGCAAGGGATGAATTGGAAAAAGGCAATTTAGACAATGCCGACCTGACTTTGGCCCTGTTGCAGGCAGAAGGTGTGGTTTTTGAATTCGATGAGGTTGAGCTGCCTCTGACAGAAGCCGCCGATGACTTGAAGCTGGCGCAACTGGAACTCAGTGAGGGGAAAATCGACCAGGCCCAGGCGACGCTCAAGCGAGCTTCCGATAACCTGAAGAAGTACGAACGCATTAGTGGAGACAGCCGGGCCAAGGATGTACGCGAACTGCAAAAGGAAATCGACAAACTGGGCAAGTCTCTGGCAAAGGGCGATCATTCGGAAAATACCCTGGAAAAGGCAGGGAAGAAAATTGCTTCCTATTGGGAACGTGTTGTGAAGTGGTTCAAGTAATCCGCTAGGTTAAGGGATGAGGCCGATCCCATCTGCCGCGGTACTTGCCGGAGGTTTGGTGCTGTGGAGGGTGGGATTGGCTTGTTTGCAGAGCGTCGTTAGAGCATCAGGTGAGGAAGCGGGCTTGCTCAGGCTAATGTGCTGGGATAATCGGTTAATCAGGGCTTTTGTAGCAGAGCTTAGGAGAGTAAAGGTGATCGAAAAGCTGCAACCCGAAAAAGATAATGTCATTGCCTTCCGTTTAACGGGTAAACTGCATGATGAAGATTACAAGGAGTTTGTCCCTGAGATCGAGGCGCTGATCGCGCGTGAAGGAAAAATCCGCCTGCTGCTGCAATTGGAGCATTTTCAGGGCTGGAACCTACACGCAGTCTGGGACGATATCACCTTCGGCATCAAACATTTCCGTGACCTGGAACGAATCGCCGTGGTGGGTGTTCCGGTTTGGGAAAAATGGATGGTGAAGTTGAGCAAGCCCTTTAGCGGGGCGAAAATACGATTCTTCCTGGCCGATGAAATGATCGCTGCTTGGGACTGGTTGCTCGGTGGGGAATCGCGGTCCGCATAACAC
>JALTPW010000603.1 GCA_026999335.1 Chromatiales bacterium | reverse complement strand
TCACTGTTCTCCGGCTCATCGATATCCGCCTCCAGGGCCATCAGGCCCTCCTTGCGCGCCTTGGAGAACAGATCAAACATCAGTCCCAGCAGTTCCATGTAAGTCTTCTTACTATGCTTGGAGCCCGACAGCATTTTGCCGATGGCGGCAAAGGTACCCTTGATCACCGTCCCTGGATTCGCAACCACGAAGGCACCAAAGGCCGCGCCACAGATGATCAATACTTCAAAGGGCTGCCACAACGCCATCAGCTTGCCGTGGGCAAGCACAAAACCACCCCCTACGCAGCTCAACACAATGATGAAACCCACGATCATCTTCATATAGGCACCCACACACCCAGTTCTTTGAATCGCATAGACTATCGGCAGGCCACACATGACCTTGAGGCCCGGGCAGGGCGGTAAAAGCAATGAAATCGTGGGAATAAATTCCCGCCGGATGATTGCGCAAAGAAACAAACTGGTTTACCCTTGCGCGCTCTTTTGCGGTCAGCCCGTGGCGGCCTGTTGAGAGATTCCGGAGAAGTGTCCGAGTGGCTGAAGGAGCACGCCTGGAAAGTGTGTATACGCTAACCGCGTATCGAGGGTTCGAATCCCTCCTTCTCCGCCAAATCAGGAAAAAACCGGTTCTCTGAAGCCGGTTTTTTTACGTTTGAACCCCGGTATTCCGAGCCTTCCAGCCGGCTCAAGCGTATCTGGCCGTTTCCGCCCCATCCCGACATTGGCCCTCTTTGGCCGATATTCTCTGTGACTACCCCTCGGAAACGTACCCATCAAGTGCCGTTGTTACGCTTGCAGGAGTACTGAAAATCAATAGGTTAGAGATGTAGCCCGGATTATGTTCGATATCGAAGAACGGCCCCGGAAAACCGGGGTGAATATCCAGAGCGCTTACTGGTGGGTACTGGTGTCGGTGTTTCGGGTCAGGAATTGGTGGACTTGTCACGGGTTCGTGATAGAAAAGCAAATAGCCCACTTAAGGGCTATTCGGGCTCGGGTGCTCTTTCGTGTATTCCAGCCCGGCTGAAACCGGGATTCTCCGGCGGCAAATAGACACTGCTCTTAAGCAGCCCCGCATGTGTCCACGTGAAAATAACATAATCGGGTTTCTCAGCTGTAATCAACAAACATATTTGAAGATGCGGGAATCGATTTCTTCTGATTGATATTTAGATCACTTGTCATTCCTTACGAATATTCTCAACTAGCTTATAGACTGTTGTACCTCCCATGTAGCGTGGCCAGTCGGCGCAGGGGGGATTATCCCGAACCTTGGCTCGGCGAACAGCATCATCAATTCTCTCATTGGTTATTTTCTTGGCATCGATACCCTTATCATAGACGGGGAGATGGTACTTTAGACGATCGGTGCATTCGTGGGAAGTGGCAATCCCAGCCCCGTCCTCGAAGTGAAGTAGCAGCCAGTATTCGAATTTTGGATTGCTTAACGCAAAACCGTAATTATCGTTCTTTTGTGACCACTCATGGAGCTGCGTAAGCTGTTGCTCGGCCCACTGATCTTTGTCCACCACCAGCCAAGCTTCATCCGATTCCCGCAGTGTTTCCTTCTTGAGGTGATCTTCCATCCTTTTTAGTACTTGAGGAGGCGAGCTGTCATGGCTACCTTTAAGACAATTTACCCGGATAACCGACTGCTGATCATTGAATAAGGCAAAATACTGTGGTTCAGTTTTGGTACCTTCAACGGCAATAATAAACAGTTTTCGATAACGACGTTCACCAAGCGGCCGTTTAAATCTTCTTCTCGGCGGCATCAGTTATTTTCCATGTTTTCCTGGCCCAGGCAGGGGTTTGTCAGAGTTCCTCCTATCAGGATACGGGGTACTCCGCCTAAACGACCCTGCAGATAGCTCTTGCGGATGTCCTTGTCATAACGAACGTCTTTATATTCGCTGAAAGGAAGTAGGCTTGAAATGCCCGAGGCGCTTCTTTCAGCAACCCACATTTCGTCACGGCGGAGTAACTGCTGGTCCATTAAAAGAACATCATGGGTTGTCAGGAGCAATTGTGCGCGACTTTCCGTAGAGCAATTGGCTAAGTATGCTTCAAGCAACCGTCTAGTAAGGAGCGTATGTAGACTGCGATCAATCTCATCGATGACATACACCTTCTTTGAATTCAAGGCCGAGATTTCCAGAAATGCGGGTAGCAAATCGATGATGCGTTGCGACCCATCCGATTCCTGCCTCATTTCGAACTTAGCTTCTGTTCCGTCCGACTTTGAATGATAGGTGACCAGTTTTTTAGCGATCAGCTCGCCGTCCTTCCGAGTGACCACAAATCGCTCATTGATTGGCTCAGTCATCAGCCGAACAGTCATTCCTTCCTTGACATCTTCCTGGAGTTTTATTTTCAGAGGTTCGGGAAGCGGAATGTTCTCGAAAGGAATCCCCTCACCACCCAAGTGAGTTATGCCGGTATCTAGTTGTGGCAGCATCTCATTCATTGTTGCAAAGAGTGGATGCTCCTCATCCAAAAATTGTTCGAAAGGTTCAAACCTTGAATCAGGCGCAACCAACTCCAAGGTGTCTTTGAACCAGTTGTAAACAGGCTTAAAGATGTCCACCTTCTGGGATACGGAGTTGGTTAAAAACAATTGGTTGTCCCGGGTGCCCTGGAAAGCAAATTGGAGAAACTGATTATTCTTCAGAGACTCGTCGAAGTTAGGGCCGCCATCATGGCGGTCATATAGAACTTTTTCGCTAGTGCTCGTTATCTGAACAAGTTTCTCTTCGAGAACAGCCTTTCTTGTCACCGCGAAGCTGAATTCATAAATGGTTTCCTCGACGAGGAGTTCAAAGGCAAATCGTGATGGTTGATCTCCCTTCTCGATGTCCAAACGAAAGTGTTCAATCGGGATTAGGCTATCGGGTTGAGTCCCCTTGACGACCAGGCCTTTAGCAAAGCTGAGCGCCTTGAAGAAGTTGGTTTTTCCGGAGGCATTGCCACCATAAATGGCCGCAACCGGAAGCACCCTTGTCTGATATTTGCCAATTTTGGGTACACGCCCACCATGCTGACGCTCGCGACTGGCGATCATAGAAAAAGAAACGCGATTACGGAAAGACATCCAGTTTTCAACTGAAAAACTAACGATCATCTAACCGATCCCCTCTTGTGCTGTGAAATACCGTCTTTATCATGCCAGAAATATAGTGCTTATCGGCATAAACATCAACTTTAATGAGAAAATATCTCTTAAACTACAGGAATGCATCCTCTGGTCATCAAAGCACTTTTTCGGTTTTTCCTTGAGAGTGAAGGTGCCTGACTTCTGTATCAGGCTGATGATCTGATGATGGAGCCTCCGTCGCAGTTGACGCTGCTTTTCCCGGGAATGCGCCAGCGTTTCTTCGTCCGGAACCAGTTTGATACCGATATCCTCAGACATCCGCCAAGTATTGTGATGCACCTTCGCCAGACAGGTGCCTCCGGCAAAACCAGTGTATAATCAGGTGTTTACAGTGTGGACAAGATCCTCAGAAGCTGGATTGCGTAGTAGTCCTTCCCAACGATTGCAGGATGTGCAATGTCTAGTGGTTCATGCGGAAAGTTATGTCACTGTTCGCTTCGTGAGAAGGCGCATTTCTGCGTTGGCAAAACTCGAAATGGAACCCCCATTCCAACGTTTTGCCGCCTTGATCTGCACCTTCTCACTGTGCTCCTTAGTCACAGAACTTCCCGCATAGACCACTAGCGCATCAGCAACACCTGAAAACAGTGAGGAGT
>JALTPW010000602.1 GCA_026999335.1 Chromatiales bacterium | reverse complement strand
CTTTTTCATTCACTCCTTTTATTCGGTGTCGGTGGTGTTCTTGGTTTTATGATACAGGAAAGCAGCACCCTGATTACGGCCCATTATCATGGGTCAAATGGTGCGATTACCGTGGCTTTCATGGGCATGGTCTATTTTTTATTGCCCAAGCTCGGTTTTGATGAAGTACAAATGCGTTTGGCCAGAATCCAGATTCACGCCTTTGGGCTGGGTCAGCTTTTGCATGTTTTGGGGCTTGCCTGGGCGGGGGGCTACGGTATGCGGCGTAAGATCGCTGGAGATGGACAGAGCCTGGATAATTTCCAGCAAACCGCCGGCATGGCGATTATGGGGATGGGCGGCCTGATTGCTGTCATCGGTGGTGTCTTGTTCCTGTATCTCGTGGTTCGCGCCATGTGGCCACACAAGAAGTAGACGGCTTGGATGATTGGGTATTATGGGTGGTGTTGAAAAAATCCGTCAAAATTGTGGTATAAAGAGTTGCTTCAGGGGCGTGACGAGCCCCTTGGCTTCGCTGGGTAGCTGTGCTACAGGGGCCAATAGGCTCAGGTTTTTTTGGGCGGGTGAAATAATAAATAAGGGAAATTGCGTATTTTATAATATCAATTTATCGGGTAGGGTGGTACGGAGTGCGTGGGGCACCGTGGTTGACGTGTTCAGTTTCCACGCAAAGAAATGCCGGGCTGATATTTTCTCTTATGTTCGGAGAATGATTCGTGTGCATTGTCAATGCTGTTTTTATTGAGTGGCCGTCATTGTTTCACACAGAAGTGAAAAACGGGTTTCTTGCATGAAAAATTCCTCCATTTTGGCGAATATCCCCTTATTCAAGGAGTTGGAATCCAGTCAGCTCGCAAAGATTGCATCCGCCACCCATGAAATCGCCGTCAATAAAGGGCGCATCCTGTTTAATAAAGGCGACCCTTCTGATGGCTTTTATGTTGTTGTCTCCGGTCGCATAAAGCTCTCATTTGTATCGAGGGACGGGAAGGAGTTTATTGCCGAGATTTTTGGGCCGAATCAGAGTTTTGGCGAGGCGGTCATGTTTCTGGGCAAGCCATATCCTGTCTGTGCTCAGACATTGATGGATTCGAAAATTCTGCATGTGCCAAAGAGCGTTGTATTTGATGGCGTCGACCATAACTCGGGATTTGCCCGTCGAGTGATAGCCGGGCTCTGTGCCCGGCTGGTGGATAGAATTCAAACACTGGAATACCTGACGGTGTATTCCAGTATCCAGAAGGTCATCGGCTATCTGTTACGGGAAATAGAATTGGCCGAGTCGGCAAAAAATACGACAAATAACGAAGCTGACGTACTCCTTGCCGTTAACAAAGCGACACTTGCCGCGCAGTTGAATCTTACTCCGGAAACACTCTCCCGGGTTTTGCATAGACTGGTGGATGAAGGCTTGATTCGCGTTGAAGGAAAGACTATTCATATCTGCCATGTGCAGAAAATGCGTGATTTCAGCGGTTAGTCCGGATATTTCATGGCGTTTGCTGGGATGGGTGTAAGGAACGTGCACGTTCCTTACCATTCGAGCTGACTGTATGCCATTAGTGGCGTGGGCACATTTTGTGCCCACGTGCCCGCTCCCTATTTTGTATGGGCATGAACAGTCTGCCCGCCTTGCTTGGCTTAGTTCACGGACATGGATAAGGACAAGGAGGGGGAGGAGGGGGAGTATTAGAGGGGTCAATGCACAAAGGATCTAATGGGGGGTGTGGGCCGGGAAGCGGCCTTGTAAGTTTTTTTATGATCGTAAAACTTAGGCGGTTTGACTTTGGCGCAGATATCGAGCCTACGGCGACTCTTTCATTTCTAAACCAGCCGCAATGTACGGAATCAGGCGGCACCCTTCCCACAACGATGCTCAGGACTCCTCGGCTGTCGGTATGACCGATTAATTTGGCATTGTGTGTATGGATTCCCAGAGTGCCATCAAAATTTGTGTGAGTTCGCCATGAGTAGACGGGCTGGTTTGGTTTTATTGGGTTGGTATAAATCGTATGTATTGCATAACTAAGATCATTATACCAAAGGTTGTAGACCATGGTGCCATAGCGGGACGAGAAGGTTTGAGCAGATACACTGCTACAGAAAAAAGAGAACATCATAAAGATTAATATTTTTTTCATTTCTAATTTCCCTTTAAAAGTTGAAAAAATTGTGGCTATTTGCTAGCCAGTCTTTGCTCAAAATATTATAAAATCACCTCCCTTAAATAAATTAGCCAGAGGAAAATTAGCCAGAGGGACTTGTGGCTGCCTGAGGAGAGCCCGCTACTCTCTGAAAAGTTTCAGTTTCACTTTACAAGAGTAGGATACGGAGCCGTCTTTTTCCAGAAATGATGATAGGAAATTCGGGTAATAATACCGTTATTTGAAATGGCACCACGATACCTGCAAAAATACGCTTTGCAGGTATTTTTTCTCGTTTCATCTATTATAATCTGCACTTACTAAGATATGCCATTACCTAGTCGGTATACGATTCCTCAATAATTCAGGAAATCCGATGGTTTTCGATAAAAATATTGGGATTATGTCGACTATCCCGCGCTCTTCTTAGTAGTATAGGGCACTACATCCGTAACGAGTCACTGTTATTTGTCATTGTGAGCAAACGGCCATCGTTGAATGTCTAATCGCCCCTCTTCCTTATTTTCCAAGCTCGTCACCGTATCTCTCGTCCTGTCATTTGCGTTGATTGTCTTGAGTTCCCAGATGCGCTTGTCGAACCAGGGGCTGGGGTGTGACGACTGGCCCGATTGCTATGGCCGTATTGATCTCGTCAAGTATGCCGGGGATATTGCTGCCACGGCTTCACGCAGCCTGCAACCGGGGACGCTGGCGCCACCGACAGCGGTGGAGCGGGCACATCGGGGGGTTGCCAGTGTTTTACTGATGCTCATCGTGGCGCTTGTGATCGTCGCCTGGCGCCAGCGCAAGGACTCGGGGCCGGGCATGACCCTGCCACTTGGGGCCCTGGCCGTCACCCTGTTTCTGGCCGTGCTGGGCGTGTTGTACGGATCACCGCTCCTCAGGCCGCCCGTGGTGATGGCCAACCTGCTGGGTGGCATGGCCCTGCTTGGGATGCTTTGGTGGCTGTATCTGTCCCAGCACCCGGGGTCGACAGCGGATACTTCACCGGGGGCGGAAAGGTTACGAAAATGGGCGTTGCTCGGGTTGGCACTGGTGGTCGCGCAAACGGCACTCGGCGGCTGGGTGAGTTCGAATTTTTCAGCCCTGGCCTGCCCGACATTTCCTCTCTGCAAGGGCGTGCTGTGGCCGGAGATGGATATTCCCGCTGGCTTTACGCTGCGCCACCTATTGGTTGTCAGCCCTGAAGGGCGGGTCGTTGTCGAGCAGGCGGGGACGCTGGCTGTCCATATGGTGCATCGCCTGGGCGCCGTTCTCGTTTTGCTGTTTGTGGCTTGGCTGGGCTATCGGGCGCTAAAACTGGATGGTCGTATCCGGAGCCTGGGCATGGTTGTTTTTGTGCTCCTGGGTTTGCAGGTTCTGTTGGGCATGGCGGTGGTTGTTTTCAGTGCCCCCCTTGGCGTTGTCGTCATGCATAACGCCACGGCTGCGTTGCTATGGCTGACGCTTCTCGCACTCATCCACCGTCTTCCGCAAAGCCGGCGCCATTAACGAGCTGCGGGACGTCAATTCCGCTGGTTGGCTAATTGCACTGATTGATCTCAATGACTCAAGTATGTTCGCAGGGACGAGCGAAAAGCCCCTCTC
>JALTPW010000601.1 GCA_026999335.1 Chromatiales bacterium | reverse complement strand
CTGATGAGCAGATCAACGTCCCGACTCACCTGTAAAGGTGTGGTTGCCACGCGGGTATTGTTGTCCTCGTTGCTCTCAGTCTGCAGATCGGTATCGTCGGCGATGGCCCCCAGGTAATAGGTGCCATCCGCCAGGTTGGATGGGATGGTAACGGAGGTCGTTCGTGTGAAAGAGCCTCCCGCTGCCATGCGGTAGATGTAACGTGAGCGGATGCGGGTATCCGCAGTGGTGATGGTGGCATCGCTGGAGAGGTAAATTCCCACCCAGGAACCACTGTCGGTGGGAGAACCACCGGCATTGTGGATAGTCTGCGTCACGCTGATAGCGGAGCCACGATAAACCTGGTTATTCGGAGTACTCACCGAGCTGATGACCAGATCAACCTCCCGACTCACCTGTAAAGGCGTGGTTGCCACGCGGACGTTGTTGCCCTCGTTGTTCTCGATTTGCCGATCGGTATCGTCGGCGATGGCCCCCAGGTAATAGGTGCCATCCGCCAGGTTGGATGGGATGGTAACGGAGGTCGTTCGTGTGAAAGAGCCTCCCGCTGCCATGCGGTAGATGTAACGTGAGCCGATGCGGGTATCCGCAGTGGTGATGGTGGCATCGGTGGAGAGATAATATCCAATATAGAATGTGCTGGTGGTCTCCGTGGTTCCTTGGTTGGTAATGGTGCTGTCAACCATGATGGTCTCACCGGTGTTGACTTCGGTGCTGGATGTGGACAGCGCCGTCATCACCAGATCCGTATCGAGAACATGGAGTTGTGCGTCAATACTCCGGGTGTGCTGCGCGTCTGCAGCGGTAACCGTGAAGGTATAGAGCTGGTGCGGTGTTGTTGTGCTGGTGCTGGCGGTAATGGTCGCAACAGCGGTTCCATCCGCTTGCAAAGTGACCTGAGCCGGCGACACGTTCATCGAAATACTTTGGTGTGGCGAGGGGGTGGTAATGGTAAACGTTGAAGAAAATCCATCAATGGAAGTGAAAACAACATCATATGTGCTTGATTCGCCGGGATTGACCTCGTGCCTGGGTGGGGAAACCGAGATGTCAAAATCGGGGCGTAAAACCTTCAATGTTGCGGCTGTAGAGTTGAAAACCTGACCGGTATCGTCTGCTGCCAGAATCCACACGAAAAAATGGCCACGCGCTATATTGGGGGCCGCAGTGACGGTTAAGGTTGTCGTGACCGAGCCACCTGCGGGCGGGGTCAGTAGCGTATCCGCAAGATTGGCGGTAATGCCGCTATCCAGGGTGTCCAGGCTGAGGTTTACCGGCTCTGACGCACTACTCAAAGATGTGATCGTTACTGTGTAAGTGGTCGTTTCACCGGGTAAAACACTTTGTGATAATGGCGTTAAGGTGATGGAAATATCCGGGTTATATGCCAGCGCAGCGGCGATATTCAGCCGCCCTCCGGAGATGGTAATGCCTGACAAGGCAGGAATCTGGTCGGTTGAATTCATCAAGCGCGATTTTAGACCACCGACGGATAACATGGGCATCCGGTCAAGCATCAATGCAGCGGCGCCTGCGACATGCGGTGTCGCCATAGAGGTGCCATTGGCGTTTCGATAACCCTCGCTGGTGCACATTGGACAGCTGCCGGTGGGCACCGTGGATAGTGTATTCACGCCGGGTGCGCCCAAGTGAACCGTGTTTGCCCCATAGTTGGAGAATGTTGCGCGTTGATCATTGTGATCAGTAGCGGCCACAGAAATCACATTGGGTGCGGCATAATTCGCTGGATAGAATGAGCTGGTATCATTATTTCTGCCATTGTTTCCCGCTGCAGTGACAAACAGGACACCGGCATCGTTGGCGGCATAAATAACATCGAGTAAGGCTTGGCTGAAGCCACCGCCCCCCCAACTGTTGTTGAGTATTTTGGCGCCATTGTTGACGGCGTAAATAACGCCGTTCACGGCGTCGCTGACGTAACCACCCCCACCAGCCCCTAAAAATTTCACGGCCATTATTTTGGCGTTCCAGTTGATGCCCACAATACCAATACCATTGTTGCCTACACCGGCAATCGTGCCGGAAACATGGGTGCCATGGCCATGATCATCAAAAGGGTCAGAATCTGTATTGGTGAAATCATATCCATGAACATCATCGATATACCCATTGCCATCATCATCAATGAGATTGCCTGCAATCTCTCCGGGGTTTATCCACATATTGCCGGCAAGATCTTCGTGCCCATAATCCACGCCGGTATCGATGACCGCAACAATGACATTGGCATCACCTGTACTGTTATTCCAGGCTTCAGGTGCATCAATGTCGGCATCAAATAATCCGCCGGTCTGTTGTGTATTGTGCAGCCCCCAAAGTGAGTCAAAATAAGGATCATTAGGTGTGAGAAGCGTGCGTACTTCATAATTGTATTCAACAAATTCAATGTCTGGCCTGGCGGATAGTGTGAGCAATGCCCGCTGTAGATCAGTCCCTTTGGCCAGTTTTATGTGCCACCAATTATCAAAAGCGGATTGATTACTGTTTTGCCGCACCAATTTATTTGTGCTGTTATTTGTGTTGTTATTTTTAATCGCGTTAAACGGCTTGGCGGATAGTATGTCAATGTCTGTTGATAAAATGCCAACGCCTGATAAATAACCGATTGAATTCGACTTGTTGGCTGTCGTAATCGCCTTGAACTTGACTAACAGTTCATCCGTTTTGTGTTTGATTAATTTTTTAGTGCTATTAGCTTGTACTGTAGCAGCAGAAGGCTTGACTGCCTGATTGTTCGGCATTACCGCCAGTGTAGTGGTGCTGGTCATCACTAGCAAAATAGATACGAAAGCGATGCGAAAAATTAATTTAAATGAGTTGTTCATGACTCTACCATCCTTGTTGTAAAGCTTTAAAATGTAGGAAAAATTTTTATAAATTAAGTTGTTACAGGTAATCTATAAACAGATTATTAATATAGTTTTATATTGCTAAAAACTTAGTGTGATCTGTCGTCAAATTGATAAGCAGTCATTTTTTTACGCGGCTGGACGCTATGAGTAAGGGCTTTTTGTTTTGTGATCGCATTCACATTTTTGTATTTTATGTGGCGTACTAAGATGCATGAAGAGCGAGGAGTTATCGCATGTGCTTCATAAACGAAATGCAATTGTGGTGATGCCAGTCGGACTGATAAACAGCGTGGTATTATTGCGCAATTGCGTATTTTTCTTGACAACATGATGCTTTCCATGGGCTTTTAGTATTTTCAGGTTCATGATAACGACCACATCAATAAAATCTTTACCCGTTAATGCCTGGTTTTGGTCAGCGTTATTAACCAGAAAATCATTGTGGAATAAATGAAGTCAATGTGATGTCAGGCAGTTATCATATTTTTGTTCTGTATATTTTATTATCAGATTAATAAACTCCTTTCAGGTCTATTTAAGCCTGATAAAATTTTTTGATTATTAGAAATTTGATCGAAATAGTTTTCCCGTAAAGTTTCCATGTCCTTCTGCGTTCATGCAGTTGTGCTCAAGCTCCTTACCTACAATCCTGTAGAAAACCAGGGCATGCCAATAAAGCGATAAATATTATCCCTATGTGAAAAAGTTATTTTGTATGTATTTCTAAACAAGAAATTATTTTATTGGCCATATTAAATTTTCTTATTAGTCACTAATTTTTCCGAATTTTTACCTATTTTATTTTTCATGATCCAGAATTGTTATTCTTCCTGTTTTATTTTCTTAGTTGTTTGTTTTTTATATACACTTAATTATTATTAACAAGTCGGTATTAATGGATACAC
>JALTPW010000600.1 GCA_026999335.1 Chromatiales bacterium | reverse complement strand
GCGAGGAATTCCGTCTGCACCGGAATGATCAAATGCTGGCAGGCCGCCAGGGCATTGATCATCAGCACACCCAGCTGCGGCGGGCAGTCGATGAGCACAAATTCATAGCGATCAGCCAGCCCGTGCAGGGCCTGGGCGATCACCAGCCCCATGCCATCGGCGGCTCCCAACTGGCGATCCAGGGTCGCCATCGCCGTGGCAGCGGGAATCATGTCCAGATTCTCAAAGCCGGTGGAACACACCACTCGCGCGGGCGACAGTGCCTGAGCCGATTTTTTGGCCTGAAACAGTTGATACAGACTGCTTTCCTGCGTATCCGGGTCGAGGCCGAAATAGGCCGACATGGAACCATGCGGATCCATGTCCAGCAGCAGGGTGCGATGCCCTTCACGTGCCAGCACACCTCCCAGATTGACCGCCGTGGTGGTCTTGCCAACGCCCCCCTTTTGGTTCGCCACCGCCCAGACCTTCATGATGCCCCTCCACCTGTCGTCGAGCCACGGGCTGGTGGCAACAGGTTTATCGGCGGTGCAAAACCACTGCCCGGCGCTGTTTTCTGCCGCTCTATGTTGCTTGCCGCCTCCGCCTTACGCTTGCCAGCCAGCGACTCTTCCAGCTGTTCAGTGCGGTTGGTGCGGCGGGCAATGGCATCGGACTGGACAATGATGTTGATACGGCGATTTTTCTGCCGGCCCTCTGCGGTCTTGTTGCTGGCAATGGGCTTGTACTCGGCATAGCCAATCGCCGACAGATGTTTGGGAGGAATACCGGACTGGGTAAACAGGTGCACCACACTGGCGGCGCGCGCAGCCGACAACTCCCAGTTAGATGGATAGGTCGGAGTGCGAATGGGCACATCATCGGTAAACCCTTCCACCTGAATATAATTGGGAAATTTCGCCAGTATCCCGGCGATTTTTTGCAGTACCGGGCGCGCCTGCCGCGACAGTCCTGCACGGCCACTCTTGAACAGGATACTGGACTTGATCTCTATCTCCACCCACAGGTCGTTATTTTTCACTCGGATCAGATCCTCCTCGATCAGCGGCGCAAGGCTGCGTTCAACCTGATTCGATATCTTGCTCAGGTTGAGACGATCCTCTTCGCTGGGCTGCGGCCCGGACGGTGCATTGGGATACTGATTATTGCGACTGATAGGGCTCATTTCGCGGGACAGCATATCGCGCTCCAACACCGGTGGCCGCAGGGGGCTGGAGAGCTTTATCGGTAACCCGGCGAGGGTCGGGTCGAAGGCGGCGGAAATAGAATCGGACAATACCCGATACTTGCCTTCGTTGACTGCGGAAATGGAATACATCACGACAAAAAAGGCGAACAACAGGGTAATGAAGTCGGCATAGGAGACCAGCCAGCGTTCATGATTTTCGTGTTCTTCCGGTTTTTTTCTGCGCGCCATGACGGTCTGCGGCCCCTATGCCTAATCAATAAAGCCCTGCAATTTGGTTTCGATATTACGCGGGTTCTCGCCCTCGGCAATGGATATCACGCCCTCGATCATCATTTCGTGCATCTGCGACTGAGCATGCATCAAGGCTTTGAGCTTGCCAGCGATGGGCAGAAATAACAGGTTGGCCAAACCAATGCCATAGATGGTGGCGACAAAGGCGACGGCGATACCACTGCCCAGCTTGGACGGGTCGGCCAGGTTCTGCATCACATGAATCAGGCCCATGACCGCACCAATAATACCGATGGTCGGGCTGTATCCACCCATGCTCTCGAACACCTTGGCCGCCTGCACGCCGAGATGTTCCTTGGCATCCAGTTCCACTTCCATGACCCGGCGGATCACTTCCGGCTCGCTACCATCAACTAGCAACTGCAAGCCTTTTTGGGCGAAGGTATCGATCTCGTTTTCAGCGATGTCTTCCAGTCCCAGCAGGCCTTCTTTACGGGCAATATTGCTCCACTCAAGAATCTTGGCAATCGCCTCCTGACCTTGCAGCTTGGGCGGGACAAAGACCCACAGAGCCATTTTCAGCGAACTCATGAACACCCGCAGCGGCGACTGAATCATCACCGCACCCAGCGTACCCCCCAGGACGATCAACATCGCCGGGCCATTGATCAGCGAGGTGACGTGACCACCTTCCAGGATCTGGCCACCGAGAATGGCGCCAAAACCAATGATCAAACCAAGCAGTGTCAGGATATCCATCGTTATTGGATCCGCACCAGTGCACTGCCAATCTGCTCCAGTGGCAACACCTGCTCGACAATGCCTGCCTCGACGACCGCCGCCGGCATGCCATAGACCACCGACGTCGCCTCGTCCTGAGCCCAGACTCTCGCACCACCCTGCTTCATCCGCTTTGCACCCTCACGACCATCGGCGCCCATACCGGTCAACACCACGGCGAGTGTCCGTCCCGCCATCTGTTCGGCAATGGAAGTGAACGTCACATCGACACTGGGTTTGTAATTCTGTCCGGGATCAGGTTCGGTAATTCTGACGCGCATCTGCCCCGCCCTGCCCTCTAACGTCATTTGTTTACCCCCGGGCGCCAGCAGCGCCAGCCCCGCTTCCAGCCGGTCACCATCCGCCGCCTCACGGACACGAATGGCACAGGATTTGTCGAGACGCTGAGAAAAGGCCTTGGTGAAACTGCCCGGCATGTGTTGAATCAGCAGGATCGGTGCCGAAAAGTTTTCCGGCAATGCCGACAGCACTTTTTGCAAGGCCACCGGGCCACCGGTCGAAGTGCCAATGGCGACCAGCTTGATCCGCCCGGGCGCTGATCCAATGCCGGATACCGCCCGCCGGTCTGTCACCTCTGCGGAGGATTTTGCCAATACGGCCGTGGCGGTCTGCGCACCCGCCGCAGGCAACGGGCTCGTGGCGGCAGTGGATGCCGGTGCTGCCGGCACCTGTCGCGGCCGTGGCAGCCGCCGGCTTCCCACCGCCCGAACCCGCTCACACAGTACCCGGCAGGCCTCTGCGCGATCACGCGAAATATCCTCAAAGCGTTTCGGCAGAAAATCGGCAGCACCCGCCTCCAGCGCATCCAGTGTGGCCTGGGCGCCCTCGGTGGTCAGAGAGGAAAACATCAAAATCCCCGTGGGCCGGCTAGCCATGATTTTTCGCGTCGCGGTGATGCCATCCATAATCGGCATCTCCACGTCCATGGTGATGATATCGGGCCGCAAACGGTTGGCCATCTGCACCGCCTGCTCGCCGTTCTCCGCACTACCGATCACCTTGATCTGTGCATCCGACTCCAGCATTTCGGTGACGCGGCGGCGAAAGAATCGCGAATCGTCCACCACCAGGACGCGGATGGACATGATGGATCGTCCTATATGCGGCGGGCGTAGCTCTGCATCAACCCCGGAATATCGAGTATCAGCGAGATGCGCCCGTCGCCTGTAATCGTCGCACCGGCCAATCCTTTCATACCGTGCAGCAAGGCCCCGAGGGGTTTAATGACCACTTCTTCCTGACCGATCAGTTGATCGACGACGAAACCGACACGCTGGGCGCCGATACTGACCACTACCACATGTCCTTCCTGTGGCAGTTCTTCGTAATTGGCACCGGCAACCAGCCAGCGGCGCAAATAAAACAGCGGCAGGGCCTTGTCGCGCACCACCACCACCAATTGGCCGTCAACCACATTGGTACGGGTCAGGTCGAGATGGAAGATTTCATTGACACTGGCCAACGGCAGGGCAAATATCTGATCCTCCAACATAACCATGAGTGTTGGCATAATGGCCAGTGTCAGCGGCACCTGAATATTGATAATACTGCCACGACC
>JALTPW010000599.1:3491-3779 GCA_026999335.1 Chromatiales bacterium | reverse complement strand
AGCAGGGCGACGTTGCCCCCGGCATCGACACCGGTGAGGCTTTGGCCCGAGGGCTGGCCGATGGCGGTGTAGCTGTAATCGCGCCAGTGGTTTGTGGCATCGGTGGCGCGGACTACACGACCATTGGCGTCGTAGTTGCGTTGCTGGGTGTAAAAATTATTGGCCGCCAGTCTTTCCGGCCGCCCCAAGGCATCGAAGGTCTGGGCGACGCTGATACAGTGATCCGTGAGGGTGCCGCTGGTATCGTGTTGCAGGCCACAGCGCTTGAGGGCATTGTCGTCATAGGTG
>JALTPW010000599.1:732-3481 GCA_026999335.1 Chromatiales bacterium | reverse complement strand
GGATGTCGCTGGGGGCCGAACTTAAAGGGCTTTGACCCCTTAAGTTCTTAAGTTCTAAATCCTCCTAAATCCTCCTAACGGCTGAAGCATAAATGAAAAGGCCCGGCTGACATCTTCAGCCGGGCCTTTGGCGTTTAGTGTTTATTATAATTTTCTACACATCGCAAATAAGACGAAAATAACCACGCGCCAAAAACTATTAGCCCCAAGCTAATAAATACCACTAGCAGTAGCTGGCCTTCAAGAAATTTGATATTTCCGTATCTCCATGAATACAGAAGGATCAATCCAGAAAAACCCAAAATTAATCCAAATAAACTTTTCACGAATTCTTTTTTGCATTCAGCAATCATTTGTTTTCACCGAACAACCCTGACCTAATTATCAATCCCCCAAAAATTGCTAACGGAATAGCCATTATCCGAATAAAATAATTATTTTCATTAAATACCATTAATCCAACCCCAACCAATAATATTAATACTCCAATGCTTACTTTCATTGATTTTCCTTGTTGGTTGTATCACTGGTATCAAGTAATTCCTTTGCTCCTATTCCTAGAGGTATTTCAATTAGTGGGGGAAGATTTGTTAATTCCAAAGTGATATCGACGAGTGAATCTTGGTAAAAATCTACAGGGTCGGGTTTTAATATATAGGCGGCAGCCCCAGACAATGCAGCTACTCCTCCGAACACGAGTGCAGCTGGTCTTCCACCAGGAATAGGTGCTACAAGCGACAATGAGCTAGCCAAGGCAGATTGTTCAGATAAATCCGAAAAGAATTCGTAAGCAGAGAGCTGCAGCCTCCCCCGTGTAATATCGATTGTGAGAATGTTGCTACTAGGCTCATTCCCCCCATATGTCGACCCCAATCCACTGGTAGCTGCTACTGTCTGCCGCCCCAAGCCCAACGGATCGGTAAAGTTGACGGGCGAATTCCCCACATAGGCATACCGATTGATGCCATCTACAAAGCCCGCCGGGTCAGGCTGGGTGAAGCGCCCCAGGGCCGGATCATAGTACCGCGCCCGGTAATGAATCAACCCAGTGGCATCAGGCACCTGACCCGTGTAACCGAAGTGGGGCGTGTTGCCAGTCTGGGCAAGGATATTCCCCCAGGCATCGAAGCGGGTGCTGGCCTGTGTCGCCCCGGCGGCGTTGCTGGTGGCGACGACGGAGCCCAAACCATCATGGTGATAATAGCGCGTATCGGCCGGGTTTGCCGTACTGCGCAAAATGGGCCGGTCGAGACCGCTGTAGGTGTAGTGGGCCAGGGCCTGATTCCAGCTCTGGTATTCGGCCCACAGGCTCTGGCCACTGTAGTGGTAGCGGGTGGTGGTGTTTGTTGTGCCGGCAACGGTCTTTTCGATACGCCGGCCCTGGGGGTCGTAGCGGTAGCTCTCCGTGTCGATGTCGCTGCCTTGTACCTGTGTCAGCCGGTCGAGGGCGTCGTAGGTGTAGGTGCGGGTGATGCCGGCCTGGTCTTTGTAGGTCAGGTTGCCGTTGTCGTCGTACTGAAAACGGGCGGCTTCACTGCCGGTGTCGGAGCCAGTGAGGATTTTGTTGAGTTGCTGGGCGGCATCGTGTTGGTAGTACTGGGTGACACCATTGGTGGTACGGGTTCTGCGGTTGTTGTATTGATCATAGGTGCTGGTTTCAACCGGGGTGGTTCCGTTGAGAACCTGGGTGAGACGGTCGAGGTTGTCGTAGGCATAGCCATAGTCCGTCGTTGTGTTGGCAAGGGTCTCGGTATGGGTTTTTCTGCGACCCACGTCGTCATAGCCATAGACATGCTGACTGATGATGCCCTGGCGGGTGCGATTGACGAGTTGGGTGAGTTTGTTACCGGCATCGTACTGGTAGCGGGCGCTGATGCCGTTGGGCAGGTGGGTTTCCTGTAAGCGGCCACCGGCGTCGAAGAGGAAATTGACCTGTTCGCCATTGGGGGTGGTGATGGCGGTGAGACGGCGGGTGGCGTCGTAGAGGAAGTCGCTGCGCTTGCTATTGCCGATGGGATTGCCATTGGCATCGGTCTCGATGAGGGCGGTGAGCTGGCCGCCGGGGCTGTAGTCGTAGCGCAGGGTCTTGTTACCGCGGCTGTCGGTGATACGGGCTAACCGGTTGGCCGGGTCGTAGGCATAGGTGTAGGTCACTTCCGGGCTGATGACCCGGGTTACCTGGCCGAGGTCGTTGTAGGCGTAGGTGGTGATGTGGGGATTGCCGTCACCGCTGGAGCGTTTGGCGATCTGTTTTTTGAGCAGGCCGTTGCGGCCGTGATCGTATTCCCACTCAACGATATGGCCGTTGGGCGAGACTTTACGCAGGGCGTTGCCGTATTGGTCGTAGGTGTAGCGGGTGGTTTTGCCATTGCCATCGGTATCCGTGAGACGGCGGCCGAAGTCGTCGGTGGTATAGCTGGCCTGGGTGCTGAGCACGTCACTGCCCGGGTTGCCGCTGGTGTCGGTGGTATAACCGGCATGAATCTCTTTCACGAAGCCGAGGTTGTCGTAGACGGTGAGCGTGACCTGACGGATGTTGCTCAGGCCATGGCTGTTGTGCACCGGGCCGACGCTGCGGATGGGCCGGTTGAGGGCATCAAAGTCGGTGCGGTTATTCCGCCCGGCATTGTCGCGGGTGCGGATGACGTTGCCGTTGTTGTCGTAGAAATACTCCAGCCACTGGCCATCGGCCCGGGTGACGCGCTGGAGACGGCCGTTTTCCCCGGCACCATAATATTCATAGGCGGTG
>JALTPW010000599.1:0-722 GCA_026999335.1 Chromatiales bacterium | reverse complement strand
TGCCATTGCCATCGGTATCCGTGAGACGGCGGCCGAAGTCGTCGGTGGTATAGCTGGCCTGGGTGCTGAGCACGTCACTGCCCGGGTTGCCGCTGGTGTCCGTGGTGTAACCGGCGTGAATCTCTTTCACGAAGCCGAGGTTGTCGTAGACGGTGAGCGTGACCTGACGGATGTTGCTCAGGCCATGGCTGTTGTGCACCGGGCCGACGCTGCGGATGGGCCGGTTGAGGGCATCAAAGTCGGTGCGGTTATTCCGCCCGGCATTGTCGCGGGTGCGGATGACGTTGCCGTTGTCGTCATAGAAATAATCCAGCCACTGGCCATCGGCCCGGGTGACGCGCTGGAGACGGCCGTTTTCCCCGGCACCATAATATTCATAGGCGGTGCTGTTGCCATTGGGATCGGTGACACGAATGGGCCGGCCGCCGATGTCATAGTCGGTAGTCACCGCCCGGCCGTGCTCGTCAAAGGCGCGGGTGGGGCGGTTATTGGCATCGTATTCGAAACGGATGGTGTAACCGTCGGGATTGGTGATGGCGGTGACGTTGCCGGTTGCATCGACACCGGTCAGGCTTTGCCCTGAGGACTGGCCGATGGCGGTATAGCGGTAATCACGCCAGCGATTTGTGGCATCGGTGGCGCGGACTACACGACCATTGGCGTCGTAGTTGCGTTGCTGGGTGTAAAAATTATTGGCCGCCAGTCTTTCCGGCCGCCCCAAG
>JALTPW010000598.1 GCA_026999335.1 Chromatiales bacterium | reverse complement strand
TGATCGTTGGCCATTCACACCCGGCCGTCTTACAGGCAGTGCAGGACGTGATCAAGAACGGCCTCGGCTTCGGCGCACCGACACACATCGAAACCGAGATGGCGGATAAGGTCTGCGAGCTGGTGCCATCGGTGGAGCTGGTGCGCATGGTCAACTCCGGCACCGAAGCCACCATGAGCGCCATCCGGCTGGCACGCGGCTTCACCGGGCGCGACAAGATCGTCAAGTTCGAGGGCTGCTACCACGGCCACTCCGATTCGCTGCTGGTGAAAGCAGGTTCCGGCGCCCTGACCCTGGGTGTGCCCACCTCACCGGGTGTGCCCGCAGCGCTGGCCGAGCACACCATCACCCTGGATTACAACAACATCGATTCGGTGAAAGAAGCCTTTGCCCAGGTCGGCAACCAGGTGGCCTGTATCATCGTCGAACCGGTGGCCGGCAACATGAACTGCATCCCGCCCGTGCCCGGCTTTCTCGAGGGCCTGCGCGAAATCTGTGACGAGCACGGCAGCGTACTGATTTTTGACGAGGTGATGACCGGTTTCCGCGTCGCCCTCGGCGGTGCACAACAACATTATGGCGTCACCCCGGATCTCACCACACTCGGCAAGGTCATCGGCGGTGGCCTGCCGGTGGGCGCCTTCGGTGGCAGGCGCGAAATCATGCAACAGATCGCACCGCTGGGCCCGGTCTATCAGGCCGGCACCCTGTCCGGCAATCCCGTCTCCATGGCCGCCGGCCTGAAAACCCTGGAACTGATCTCGGCACCCGGCTTTCACGATGCGCTGTCCGCCACCGCCGTTAAACTCTGCAATGGTCTGGCAGAACGCGCCAAGGCCGCCGGCATTCCACTGACCACCAACCAGATCGGCGGCATGTTCGGTATCTTTTTCACCGATGCTGAGACGGTCAACGACTTTTATCAGGCCACCCAGTGCAACGCCGACCGTTTTAAGCTGTTTTTCCACGGTATGCTGGGCCAGGGGGTGTATCTGGCGCCCTCGGCCTATGAGACCGGCTTCGTCTCTTCGGCCCATGGCGATGCCGAGATCGACACCACCCTGGCGGCAGCGGAAAGGGTCTTCGCCAGCCTGTAACGGGCGGCGAACCACAACCGTCACCAATAGCCACCGCAAAGGAATATAAAGGAATATAGATGCAACGGCTCAACACCCCCCTTCACACCAGCACCCTCCACGCCCTGTTGGCCGGTTTGCTGGTGCTCGCCGCATTGCCGTCATTTGCCGCAACGAACGCCACCGAAGCCATCCCGGTAGAAGCCCGGCCGCTGGCCGAACTGGCCATTTATCCACAATATCGAGCCCCGGCCTCGGTGATCAGCGATAACGACAGCCGTATCAGCGCCGAAATCAGCGCACGCATTGTCGACATCCCGGTACGGGTCGGCGAAGTGGTAAAAAAAGGTGCCGTACTGGTACAACTGGAGCGTACCGACTTTGAGTTGGCATTGGCCCGTGAGAAAACAGTATTGCAAGCCCTGCTGACACGCATCGAGCTGGCCGATTACCAGCTCAGCCGGGCGCAGGCGCTGTCGCAGAAACAAGCGGTTTCCGAGGAGCTACTGAAACAACGCGAATCAGAGCTGAACAACCTGCATGCCCAGCGGGCCGGACAGGACATCGCTCTGACGCAGGCCAAACGCCAACTGGAAAAATGCACCGTACGCGCGCCCTTCGAGGCCATCATCAGCGAGCGCCTGGCTCAGGTCGGTGAACTGACCAGCCCCGGCAGCGCACTGGTGCAAATCGTCGATAATCGTCACCTCGAGGTCTCCGCCCAACTGCAGGCACCACTGGCGCAGTCCCTGCCACAGGCCATACAGCCCGAACTGGTCACCCCGCAGCAACGTTACCCGCTCACCCTGAGCCGCATTGTCCCGGTCTTCGATCCCCGCGCCCGAACCCGTGAGGCTCGCCTGCGCTTTAGCGCCGACGCCGCCCTGCCCGGCAGTGCCGGTGAACTGGTGTGGCGCGGCAATCACCCCCACCTGCCGGCGGAACTACTGAGCCGCCGCGATGGCCGACTGGGTGTCTTTGTCGCCGTCGACGGACGGGCGAAATTCATTCTCCTGCCCAATGCGGAAGAAGGCCGGCCGACCATGGTGTCATTTCCCACTCAGACAGCCGTTATCACGCTCGGCCGTTTCCGCCTGCAGGACGGCAACCCCATCATCTTGTCACAATGAGCCGCTGCATCCATCAATATAACCTAGCCTATAGCACAGGTCGCACAGGAGGGATCCTGCAGGGCGCCCTGCCCGGGATCCTGCAAGGTATAAAGCTGATAATCCACCGGCTCGCCCCGCGCCGTGTACCACGCCTCGCACACCCTGCGCGCCTCAGCCACGCTGTGAAACGTCCACAGCACGGCGCCATTGTCGGCCATCAGGGTGGCGGAGCGATCCGGCCATTCCTTGATAAAAAAGATCATGATTTTTGTCCTCGTCGATGGCTGTTGGCAAAACCAGTATCTGCAACGCGTGTGACGTATGGATTACCGTCGCATGAAAATTTGATGACGGATCACTAGACACCATGAGCTTCTTGCGCAACTTTCTACAAAACCACGTCCTCGCCAATGCCACCTTCGTGGTCATTCTGCTAATCGGCACGCTCAGCTATTTTCAGCTACCCCGCGCCCAGGATCCTGAAATCAATTTCAACTGGGTGGCCGTGTTCACGGCCCTGCCCGGGGCATCCACGGAGGATGTCGAAAAACTGATTACGCAACCACTGGAGGACGCCTTGCAGGGGTTGTCCGACGTCAAATTCGTCATCAGTAACACCCGCGAGGGCATATCCGACATCAGCGTGCGCTTCGACGACATCGACGAACGCCTGTTCGACAAGCGCCTCACCGACTTGCGCCGTGAAGTGCAGAACAAGGCCAACACCGATCTGCCTGATGAGGCCAGCGAACCTTTCGTGATGGAATTCACCACCGCCAGCCAGTTCCCCACAGCGATGGTGGTGCTGCACGGCATGGCCAACGACGAAACCCTGCGCCTCGCCGCACGCAATATCCGCGACGACATCGACCGTCTGCGTGGCGTCGACACCACTGATCCCGCCGGTCTGCGGGATCCAGAGATTCAGATCGAGTTCGACCCCGAGCTACTGCGCAGCTACGGCGTTACCCCCACTCAACTGGCCGACACGGTGCGCGCCCACTTCCGCGATGTCTCCGTCGGCGAGCTGCGGGTCGGTGAGCAATCCTGGCTGGTGCGACTGATCGGCACCAGCAACGATCCCGGGCAGATCGCCCGCCTGCCGGTCAGCACCAGCAGCGGCAATACGCCGATCAGCGAACTGGCCAGCGTCCAGCGCGTGCGCGAAAAGAGCGCCAAGCTGGCCATGCACGAAGGCAAGCCCGCCGTACTCCTTGCGGTGACTAAAAAAACCAACGCCAATACATTGGAGCTAGTACAGCGCGTCGAAGACTACATCACCGCAAAAAACCCGGTTCTCGCCCCCCTGGGACTGGAGCTGCAATTGCTCGATGATCAGACCGTCGCCACCCGCGACGCCCTGCGCATCATGCAAAACAATGCGGCACTGGGCCTGCTGCTGGTCGTGTTGGTGGCGTGGATCTTTCTTGGCGGACACATCGCCATCTTCATCGGCATCGGCATCCCCTTCACCCTCGCCGCAACGTTTCTGCTACTCAACAGCATTGGTGAAACACTCAACCAATCGGTACTGCTAGGCATTGTTATCGTGCTGGGCATGCTGGTGGATGACGCGGTAGTGGTGGTCGAGG
>JALTPW010000597.1 GCA_026999335.1 Chromatiales bacterium | reverse complement strand
TAGGAACGAACCAGCATAAAGAGGATGATAATCAGGGCCAGAAGCAGGGGCCAGTTGGTGACGAAGAAAGCGCTGAGTTGCTGCATAATATTTTTGGAATCGCTTGTGTGGAAGGTGGGCGGACGATGCGGACGATATAGCGGAAAAACAGAAAACTCAAGCCACAGGCACTCCGCAAAGCGATATTGACGGAGTAGGGCCTGTTGGTGCCCGGGGGGTTGACACCCCGCTAATCATCGGAACAAAAAACCTCGCGCATCATACTGATAAGGCGCAGGGTTCGCGTATCACCGACGCGGTAATAGACACGGTTGGCATCCTTGCGCGATATTAAAATACCCTTGTCACGCAGAATGGCCAGATGTTGGGATATATTGCTCTGCGAGGTACCCACCATACCGACAATGTCCTGCACGCTGACCTCCTGACCGCCCAGGGCGCAAAGAATCTTCAGCCGCAAGGGATGCGACATGGCCTTGATGGAACGCGATGCGCGCTCGATATCTTCATCGCGGGTAATTAAATGTTCCGAATCACTCATAGCACAACACCCTGATTTGGCCGCCACCCGTCTCCGTCAAAGTTATATTGGCGGAGCACGAAGGATGCCCGAATTGCTAATATTGGCGGACATATGCCGCCCCCCACAATATTACCAAAGTAAAATACAGTAATATATGACTGTGTTAATTCAGAATAATCCGAAATACTAACCTGGATATTTCATACCTCCATTGGCATAAATATCGCACAGAACATCGGTTTGACAAAAAGTCTCAAAGCAGTCCCGCCCCCAATACACCCGCTCCGCTGGTGGAACAGGCCCTCTCCGCAATGACCGCTGACTGAGGAAATATTTTCTGTGAAATCAATGGGTAAGCGAGGTAATGCATAACATCATGAAACATCCAGATTGATCATCAAAAGGTTTTTCAGCGTCTGATCCGCGCACTGGATCGCCCTTCATGCTTTCCAGACACGGCGGAAATCGTTTAAAATTCCGCTCTTCTGCGCGAACCGCGCAAGCTAAAGAAGATGATACGAATCCATGTCTACACCTTCCTCCCCGATTATCGCCATCATTCTCGACGGTTGGGGCTATAGCGAAGACTCTGAAGCCAACGCCATCTACAGCGCACGCAAACCACAGTGGGAGGCGCTCTGGGCTCGGTATCCGCACACCCTTCTCAAGGGCTCCGGGGCGGAAGTTGGCCTGCCCAGCGGACAGATGGGTAATTCCGAGGTCGGCCACCTGAATCTGGGCGCCGGGCGTGTGGTGTATCAGGAATTCACCCGCGTCAGCCGCGCCATCCGCACCGGTTCATTCTTCACCAATCTGACCCTGACCAACGCCGTCGACCAGGCCATAGAGAATGACAAGGCCTTGCATATCCTCGGCCTGTTGTCGGACGGCGGTGTACACAGCCACGAAGAACACATTCAGGCCATGATCCGTCTGGCGGTGGAACGTGGCGCCAAGCGCGTCTACCTGCACGCCTTTCTTGACGGCCGGGACACGCCACCGAAGAGCGCCGAAACCTACCTCGCCAACATGCAGAAAGCATTCGACGAACTGGGCGATGGTTGCTTCGCCTCCATTATCGGGCGTTATTACGCCATGGATCGCGACCATCGCTGGCCACGCATTCAGGCAGCCTACGATCTCATCACCCGGGGCAAGTCCGAGTACCAAGCCCAGGATGCACTAAGCGCCTTACAGGCCGCCTATGCACGCGGTGAAAGCGATGAATTCGTCCTCGCCACGGCCATCGTGCCCGAAGGCGAAAACCCTGTCACCATTGAAGATGGTGACGTCATGGTGTTCATGAACTACCGTTCCGACCGTGCGCGCCAGATCACCCGTCCCTTTATCGAAGCGGACTTCAACTGCTTTGAACGCACCGCCAAACCAAGCCTGGGCGCCTTTGTCAGCCTCACCGAATACAGCGCCGACTTCGACGTGCCCGTGGCCTTCCCTCCCGAACGCCTGAAAAACGTCTTCGGCGAATACATCGCCGAACAGGGCCTGCGCCAGTTGCGTATCGCCGAGACGGAGAAATACGCCCACGTCACTTTTTTCTTCAACGGTGGCCGTGAAGAGCCTTTCGAGGGCGAAGACCGCATCCTTGTCCCCTCCCCCAATGTCGCCACCTATGACGAACAGCCGGAGATGAGTGCACCCGAACTCACCGACAAGTTGATCGCCGCCATCGAAAGCGGCAAGTACGACACCATCATCTGCAACTACGCCAACCCCGATATGGTCGGCCACACCGGTAAGTTCGATGCGACAGTGGAGGCCATCGAAGCCTTGGACAGCTGTCTGGGCCGGGTCATCAAGGCCCTGCAGAAGGTAGGCGGCGAGGCGCTGATCACCGCTGACCACGGCAACGCCGAACGCATGGCCGACACAGAAACCGGCCAGCCACACACCGCCCACACCAACAACCCGGTGCCGCTGATCTACCTCGGCCGCCCGGCGCGGCTCGAGGAGCATGGTTCCCTGTGCGATATCGCCCCCACCCTGCTGCACCTGATGGGCCTGGAGATCCCAGCGGAGATGGGCGGCCACTCGCTGGTGATGCTCGACTCTGAGCAGGATGCCGGCGGCGAAGAAGACTAACCCTCTGCGGAACCGCCCGCTTCCGCAGGCTTCTCGCCCCACCCCCCTTGCGGTACCATCCACGGCATCCCATGACTGATGTCCACCACGCCGTGCCCCTGCCGCTACTGTTCCTGTTCAGCCTCTTTTTCGCTGCCCTGCCAGCGGACGGCCTGGCCGACAACGCCGACCGCCTGCAGCAACTGCGCCAGCAAATCCACGACCTGCGCAGCGAGCTGGATAGCGACCGCCAGCGCCGCCAATCCCTGCAATCCCGTCTGCGCAATATGGAAAAACGCATCGGTAAGACCGCCGCCCTACTGCGCGAACTCGATCAGCAAATCCAGCGCCAGAAGCGTGAACTGAAGACCCTGCAGAAAAAACAGCAAGGCCTGCACAATGACCTGCGCCAGCACCGCCTCGCCCTTGCCCGGCAACTACGCGCCGCCTATGCCAACGGCCAGCAGGAATACCTGAAAATCCTCCTCAGCCAGCAGGATCCCGCCGCCGTGGCTCGCACCCTCACCTATTACGACTATTACAATCGCGCCCGCCTGAAGGAGATGCATGCCATCAATAGCCGCCTTACGGAACTCACCACGCTGGAAAAGAAAATCCACCAGCAGACCCGTCAGCTCGAACAAAACCGCACGGAAAGAACCCATGAGGGGCAACAGCTGGAACACAGCCGCAGTGAACGCTCACAACTGCTGAGTAAGCTAAAAAAGGACATACGGGGTAAAGATCAGCGTCTGTCACAACTGTTGGAAGATGAAAAAAGCCTGCAACGCCTGCTCAAGCGTATCGCCGAGCGGCCTCTGAAGGCCCCTATGGAGTTGGGCGAGGGAAAACCCTTCGCTCAACTGCGCGGCAAACTGATCTGGCCCACCGCAGGGCGCATCACGGCAAACTTCGGCAGTCGGCGCAAGGTCGGCAAGCTACGCTGGCAGGGCGTCCGTATCAGCACCCGCGAAGGCACCGAGGTACGTGCCATCTCCCACGGCCAAGTGGCCTTTTCCGACTGGCTACGCGGCTTCGGCCTGCTCACCATCATCGATCACGGCGACGGTTATATGAGCCTCTATGGCGGTAACCAGAGTTTGTATAAAGAAGTCGGTGACTGGGTCGAGGTGGGAGAAGCGATCGCCGCAGTCGGCAACAGCGGCGGCAACGAAAAACACGCGTTGTATTTCGAGATCCGTCACCAAGGCAAACCCATCAACCCGCTAAAGTGGTGCCGTGGCAAGCCGAAGAAAGTAGCAAGCCGCTGAGCAACCATCCCGACCACCTGCAAGGATGTGCAAGTTTACCGCGAGTCCGGCATAATCGGCGCAATCTTGCGCCGTAAGTATTCGGGCATGCCGGTACGATCGAGAGTCAAGCCCCGCAGAACGAGGCCGCAATCGATCAGTAGAAGCGCCCATTGAGTCGCAGACCATCGCGACACCTCCACGGAGTTACACATGAAACCAAACACGCGCACCCTGCTGGTGCTCATCATCGGCCTCACCCTCGGCATCATGCTGGCCATCGGCCAGGGTGTGCTCGCCGAAAAAGAGAAGGAACAAAACGACACGGCATCGTTGCCATACGATGAGCTGCGCACCTTCACCGAAATTTTCGCCCGCATCAAAAAAGATTATGTGGAACCCGTCAGCGACAAGGAGCTGCTGGAAAATGCCATCCGCGGCATGCTCTCCGGCCTCGACCCCCATTCCAGCTACCTCGACCCCGACAGTTTCAAAGACCTGCAAGTGGGCACCAGCGGCGAATTCGGCGGGCTCGGCATCGAGGTCGGTATGGAAGACGGCTTCGTCAAGGTCATCTCCCCCATCGACGACACCCCGGCCCAGCGTGCCGGCGTAGAGGCCGGCGATCTGGTGATTCGTCTCGATGAAAAACCCGTCAAGGGCATGACTCTACGCGACGCGGTCAACATCATGCGCGGCAAGGTAGGTACCGACATCACCCTCACCATCATCCGCGAAGGCGAGGAAAGACCCCTCAAAATCACCATTACCCGCGACATCATCAAAGTAAAGAGCGTGCGCCAGCGCAGTCTCGAAGACGGCTTCGGCTACCTGCGCATCTCCCAATTCCAGTCGCACACGGGGGCAAATCTGGCCGAGGCCATCGACAAGCTGAAGGAAGAAAACGACGGTTCACTGAAGGGCGTAGTACTCGATCTGCGTAACAATCCGGGCGGCGTGCTGAATGCCGCAGTGGATGTCACCGACGCCTTCATCGACAACGGCCTGATCGTCTACACGAAAGGCCGCATCCGCGACTCGGAGCTGAAATTCAACGCCACCTCGCGCACCCTGCTCGACGGCGCGCCACTGGTGGTGCTGGTCAACGGCGGCTCCGCCTCGGCCTCCGAGATCGTCGCCGGTGCACTGCAGGATCACAAGCGCGCCATCATCGTCGGCACCCGTACCTTCGGCAAGGGCTCGGTGCAAACCATCCTGCCGCTCAACAACAACACCGCCCTGAAACTCACCACGGCCCGTTATTACACGCCGTCCGGGCGCTCCATCCAGGCCGAGGGCATCGAGCCGGATATCGTCCTCGAGCCGGTCAAGATCACCACCCTGAAGCACGCCGAGAATGGCCGCCTGAAGGAAGCCGATCTCGCCGGCCACCTGGAAAACGGCAATGACAAGGACAAAAAGAAATCCGCTACCAAGGCCGACAAAAAAGCCCCCGAGCTGCCTTTGGCGCAAACCGACTACC
Source organism: Chromatiales bacterium (assembly GCA_026999335.1). GTDB lineage: Bacteria > Pseudomonadota > Gammaproteobacteria > SZUA-152 > SZUA-152 > DRQN01. Next base: position 4,845 of record JALTPW010000597.1, on the reverse strand, counting down.
AGCTCTACGAGGCCCTGAACATCCTCAAAGGGGTACAGATCCTGGAAAGCCGTTAGGGGAATTAGCTCCAGAGGAATGAAAAACCATCCGCTCAGCCTGATAAAAACCGTATCCCCGCCAGCCCTGCTGCTGGCGGGAATGCTGTCCGGGCATCCGACCCTGGCGGATCCCCTTACCCCCATCGCCGAATCCGGCCGGCCGGCCATCAGCATCATCATCGATGACCTCGGCAACCTCCGTGATCGTGATCTGCGCGCCATCCACCTGCCCTGGGCCATCACCTACGCCTTCCTGCCGCACACCCCCCATGCCCGCGAACTGGCCAAGCTCGCCAATCGCCTCGACAAGGAGGTCATGCTGCACCTGCCCATGGAGGCCATGGAGCGCAATCGTCTCGGCCCTGGCGCCCTGACCCTGACGATGACCCGGCAACAGTTTCTGCGCCAGCTGCGCGACGACATCACCGCCGTACCCCACCTCGCCGGCATCAATAACCACATGGGCAGCCTGCTCACCCAGCACCCCGGCCACATGCGCTGGCTGATGCAGGAACTGGGCGAACACGACACGCTCTACTTCGTCGACAGTTACACCACCAAGGACAGCGTGGCGATACAGGCCGCCAACGAAAATTGGGTACCCAACATCCGCCGCGACGTGTTCCTCGACAGTGATCGCGACCCTGCCAGGATCCGCGCCGAACTGCGCCGCACCGTGCGCTTGGCCCGTGAGCACGGCATCGCCCTGGCCATCGGCCATCCCTATCCCGAAACCCTCACCGTACTGGAACAGGAGCTGCCACGACTGGCCGCCGAAGGCATCGACATCCTGCCCGTCTCACAGCTTCTCGATAAACACATGCAGAGGTTTCGCACATGGCGCGCATTCTTGTCCCCTTAGCCCGTACCCCGGACGCCCTCACCCTGATCGAAGCCCCGATCGGCAACGCCAAAAATGCCCTACAACGCCCGTCATCCTTCAAAAAACGCCTAAAAGCCCACTATTGCCTCGGGATTCATTAGCAGATAGAATCGGCCGATCTACAGGATGGCAGTCTCTATCGGGGCTGCCTTTTTGTTTTTAGCCCGTTTAACAAGCGTTAATGGATTAGTTGAAGCACACCCAACCATGCCAAATACACTGATGACCACCTACGGACGGCTCCCCGTCAGCTTCGAGAAAGGCGATGGTTCCTGGCTATGGGACACGGATGGCAGGCGTTACCTGGATGCCATCAGCGGTATCGCCGTCTGCAGTCTGGGCCATGCCCACCCGGCCGTTACCCGCGCCCTCTGCGAGCAGGCCGGCCAACTGGTGCACACCTCCAATCTGTACGGCATCCAGCGCCAGCAGGCCCTGGGCGACCGACTCACCACCGTGGCCGGCATGGATCGGGTGTTCTTCGGCAATTCCGGCGCTGAAGCCAACGAGGCCGCCATCAAGCTGGCGCGCCTGCACGGCCATGGCCGTGACATCGCGCGCCCCGCTATCGTGGTCATGGAGGGCAGTTTCCACGGCCGCACCCTGGCCACCCTGAGCGCCACTGGCAACCGCAAGGTACAGGCCGGTTTCGAACCGCTGGTAAGCGGCTTTCTGCGCGTCCCCTACGGCGACCTCGAGGCCATCGCCACGCTGAGCAAAAACAAAGACATCGTCGCCGTACTGGTGGAACCGGTACAGGGTGAAAACGGCATTCGCATCCCCAACGACGACTATCTGCCCGGCATCCGCCAACTGTGCGACAACAATGACTGGCTGATGATGCTGGACGAGATCCAGAGCGGCCTGTGCCGCAGCGGTGAGTGGTTCGCCTGGCAGCACAGCGGCGCGCGGCCCGACGTGCTCACCTGCGCCAAGGCGCTGGGCAACGGCGTGCCCATCGGCGCCTGTCTGGCGCGGGGCAAGGCCGCCGAACTGTTCCACCCCGGCAACCACGGCTCCACCTTCGGTGGCAATCCGCTGGTATGCGCCGCGGCGCTGGCGGTCATCGACACCATGGACGAACTGGGCCTCGCCGCACGCGCCAAGGCCCTGGGCGAACGACTGCTGACCGACTTGCACAGTACCCTCGACGGCGTTGCAGGCATCAGCGCGATCCGTGGCCAGGGTCTGCTGCTGGCCATCGAGCTGGATCGGCCCTGTGCCGAGCTGGTGCAACAGGCGCTGGACGAGGGCCTGTTGATCAACGTCACCGCCGGCCAGGTGGTACGCCTGCTACCGCCGTTGATCCTGGGCGATGACGAAGCCACGATGCTGGTGGACACCCTGTCCACCCTGATCCGCCGCTTCCTCGCCTGAGCCTTTCCACCCAACCCAGCAGAGATCACCGCCGTGGCCGTACGACATTTCCTCACCCTCAACGACCTGAGTCGTGATGAGCTGCGCGCCCTTATCCAGCGCGCCATCGAACTCAAGCAAATGCAACACAATGGCGAAATCTATCAGCCGCTGAAGAACAAAGTGTTGGGCATGGTGTTCGAAAAATCCTCCACCCGCACCCGCGTGTCCTTCGAGGCCGGCATGGCACAGTTCGGCGGCCACGCCATCTTCCTCTCGCCACGCGACACCCAGTTAGGGCGCGGCGAGCCCATCGAGGACTCGGCGCGCGTCATGTCCCGCATGCTGGACGTGATCATGATCCGTACCTTCGAGCACGAAAAGATCGAACGCTTCGCCGAATACTCCACAGTGCCGGTGATCAATGCCCTCACCGACCGCTTCCACCCCTGCCAACTACTGGCCGACATGCAGACCTGGGTCGAACATCGTGGCGACATCACCGGCAAGACCGTGGCCTGGATCGGTGATGGCAACAACATGTGCCATTCGTACATCAACGCCGCCCGCCAGTTCGACTTCCAGCTGCGTATCGCCGCGCCCGAAGGCTACCTGCCGGCCACCGGGGTACTGGCGCAGGCCGGGGATCACGTCAGGCTGTGCGCCACCCCGATCGAGGCCGCAACCGGCGCCGACCTGGTCGTCACCGACGTCTGGTCCAGCATGGGCCAGGAAGAAGAGCAGCTGGCGCGCGAGCAGGCCTTTGCCGGCTATCAGGTCAACCGCGAACTGATGGCACAGGCCGGTGCCAACGCCCTGTTCATGCACTGCCTGCCCGCCCACCGCGGCGAGGAAGTGACGGCCGACGTCATCGACGGCCCGCAGAGCGTGGTGTGGGACGAGGCGGAAAACCGTCTGCACTCACAAAAGGCCCTGCTGGAACACCTCCTCAGCTGACGGTTAGCCGAGCCGGACAAGCGTGCCTCTGCTATCATCCGCACGATGAAGCCCTTACTGGAAATCAAGCACATCGAATGCCGCTACCGCGAACAGACCGTGGTCAGCGGCCTATCCCTGCATGTTAACGAAGGCAGCCTGGTCTGCCTGCTCGGCCCCAGCGGCTGCGGCAAGACCACAGCACTACGCGCCATCGCCGGCTTTGAACCCATCAGCCAGGGCGAGATCCGTATGGGCGATATCAGCCTGTCACGCCCGGGCTTCACCCTGACCCCGGAAAAACGCCGCCTGGGCATGGTCTTTCAGGACTACGCCCTGTTTCCACACATGACGCTTGGCGACAACGTGGGCTTCGCCCTGCGCCAGCAGTCAAGCCGGCAACGGCGCGAAACCATCGACCGTATGCTCAAACTGGTCGGCCTGTCGGATTTTGTCGCACGTTATCCCCACGAGCTATCCGGCGGCCAGCAACAGCGTGTGGCCCTGGCCCGCGCCCTCGCCGCCCAGCCACGCGCCATCCTCATGGACGAGCCCTTTTCCAATCTCGACGTGGATACCCGTGAACGTCTCAGCCTGGAAGTTCGCGACATCCTCAAGGACACGGGCATCACCGGCATCCTCGTCACCCACCACCAAGACGAGGCCTTCGCCCTCGGCGATCAGGTCGGCGTCATGTCGCAGGGCCGCATCCTGCAATGGGACACCCCCTTCAATCTCTACCACGAACCACAGGATCGCTTCGTCGCCGACTTCATCGGCCAGGGCGTATTCATCCCCGGCACCATGCTGAACCGCGACACCGTGAAAACCGAACTCGGCGTACTGCAAGGCGACCGCGCCTACGACTGCCCGCCGGGTGCGCCCGTGGAGCTGCTGCTGCGCCCCGATGACATCGTCCCCGACCCCGGTGGCCAGCAACGGGCCCGTATCGTACAAAAGGCCTTCAAGGGAGCCGAGACACTCTATACCCTGGAGCTGCCTACCGGCACCCAACTGCTATCCCTGCTCCCCAGCCACCTGGATCACGCCATCGGCGAACAGGTCACCATCCGCGCGGATGTCCACCACCTCGTCGCCTTTCCGCGCTGAATGCACGTCCGCAATAGTCCATCGTGTGCACATGGCGCACACGACACCTGCCCGTAGCGTGCGCTGTGCGCACGGCAGCACTAAGCACCAGGTAAAAGGCTTTTTGGATCTTTCTTAGGCTAAAAATACCCACCACAAAAAAACGCGCCCCGGATAACCGAGGCGCGCTTAGTACTCCATGGGGTCGTCGTATCGGCCTGTCTCAGAGGCCGGATAGATACTCCGACACCGCAATGATTTCTTCATCCGTCATGCCCTGCGCCACCACGGCCATCATACCGGCCGGATCATTGGTGCGGGCACCGGACTTGAAGTCCCGGAGCTGCTTGATCAGGTAGTCCTTGGTCTGCCCGCCAATCACAGGAAACAGTGCATTCGCCTTGTCCAGGCCCTTGCCCTGCTCGCCATGGCAACGAATACAAGCGGCAAAATCACCCAGCTTCTTGTTGCCACTCAGGTGTAGTTTTTCACCCTTTTTAGCCAGCTTGGCATCGCCCGGCGTGCCCTTCATCATCTTCAGGC
>JALTPW010000596.1 GCA_026999335.1 Chromatiales bacterium | reverse complement strand
GCATTTTCCTCACCGGCCTGGTGATGGTGTTGCTGGCCTGAGCCCGAACTCGTTGAAGACACCTTTAAGGTTGATCAAAGCCCCGCGCTACAGTAGTTTGAGCGAATGGCCGAATATTCAGGGAAACAACCGGCTAATCCGTAAAACCACCTGAAAAAGATCAATAAATGTTCAATCACTCCGACACGCTACATGTTCTCAACGAAAACCTGCCGTTAACGGAAAAACTCGACCAGATTCACCAGACCGTGCGTGAGCGCTGGACATTCATCGACCGCATCGCCGTCACTATCTATGACCACAAAACCGATTTTCTGAAGACCTACCTGCACAGCAGCGGTGGTGACAGCCCCCTCGTGCGTTATCAGTCCAAACTGGAAAACGCCCCCTCCCTGAAAGAAATCATCCAGCAGCGGCAGCCGCGCGTGGTCAACGATCTCAGCGTATTTTCCTCTGGCCGGAAGGTGCATACACAGCGCATTTCGGCACAGGGCTACGCCGCCAGTTACACCATGCCCATGTATGTCAATGATGTCTTTTTCGGATTTATTTTTTTCAATTCTTACCAGAAAAATGTTTTCAACAAAGAATCCCTACATTACTTCGATCTCATGGGGCATCTGATTTCGTTGCTCGTCATCAACGAGCAGACCAGCATGCGCACCCTGTTGGCAACGGTGAAGACCGCCCATGACATGACCCACCACCGTGACACGGAGACCGGTACACACATCGACCGCATGTCGCGCTACGCTCGCCTGATCGCCGTGCATATCGCCGAAAACTACGACCTCAGCGACGAATTCATTGAAAATGTCTTTCTCTTTTCCCCCCTGCACGACATCGGCAAGATCGCCATTTCCGACACCATCCTGCACAAGCCCGGCAAACTCGATGAACAGGAAAGGGCTATCATGCAGACCCACGCCCGCAAAGGCCGTGAGATCATCGACAGCATGCTGCGCGATCACGGCCTGGACAGCTTTGAGAACATCAATATCCTGCGCAACATTGCGGAATACCACCACGAGGCGCCCAACGGCAGCGGCTATCCGCACGGCCTCAGCGGCAGCGAAATCCCCCTGGAGGCACGCATCATCAGCGTCGCCGACGTATTCGATGCGCTGACCAGCAAGCGTCCCTACAAAGAGGCCTGGAGCAATGACGAGGCCTTCGTCCTGCTGCAACGTCTGGCGGGAGAAAAACTCGACCGGGACTGCGTCGAAGCGCTGATGGCAAATCGCAAGGCGGTGGAAGAAATCCAGCAAGAATTCGCCGAAGACCCGATTGGCTGACTCCGTATGACAGAGCATAAGTCTAATGGCAAATCCATCCTCATCAGCGGCTGCTCCAGCGGTATCGGCCTGTGCGTGGCGCGGGGCCTGCGCAAGCGGGGCTATCAGGTCATCGCCAGCGCCCGTCGCAAAGAGGATGTGGAAAAACTGCATGATGAAGGCTTCAGCGCCGTACAGCTGGATCTCGACGACTCCGAATCCATCCGCCAGGCCGTGCACGAAACCCTGACAATTACCGGCGGTAAACTCTACGCCCTGTTCAACAATGGCGCCTACGGCCAGCCCGGCGCGGTGGAAGACCTCAGCCGCGATACCCTGCGTGCGCAATTCGAATCCAATTTGTTTGGCGCCGTCGAACTCACCAACCAGCTGATTCCCGTTATGCGCCAGCAGGGTTTTGGCCGCATCCTGCAAAACAGCTCCGTGCTGGGCATCATCAGCCTGCCCTATCGCGGCGCCTACAGCGCCAGCAAATACGCCCTCGAAGGCATTACCGACACCCTGCGCCTGGAATTGCACGGCAGCGGCATCCATGTCTCGCTGATCGAGCCGGGGCCGGTGGAAAGCCGCTTCCGCGCCAACGCCTTCGCCATGTACAAAAAGCACATCGACGCCAAACACAGCGCCCACCGCAACATCTACCGGCGCATGGAAAACCGTTTGCAAAAGGCCGGGCCCGCGGCGCCCTTCACCCTGCCCCCGGAGGCGGTGCTGAAAAAGGTCATCCACGCCCTGGAGTCCCCACGCCCGCAACCGCGCTACTACGTCACCGTGCCCACCTGGCTGTTCGGCATCCTGCGCCGACTGCTGTCGACACGCATGCTGGATTGGGTACTGCGGGCGATCTCCCGCGGGGAAAACAAGTAGAATGTCTATTCGCCCTGCACCGTGACCGTGATCCTGCGATGATGCGGATGGGTGCGATGCTCCAGCAGGAAAATTCCCTGCCAGGTACCCAGCGCGCAACGGCCGTTACTTACCGGAATGGTCAGATCGCTGTGGGTAAGAATGGTGCGTAGATGGGCCGCCATATCGTCGGGGCCTTCCATGCTGTGCTCGTAGGCAGGATCGCCATCAGGCGCCAACCGCGCCAGAAAATACTCCAGATCCCGCCGCACCGATGGATCGGCATTCTCGCACAGCATCAGTGATGCACTGGTGTGTTCCACGAACACATGACACAAACCGGTGTGAATGCCCGATGCCACGACGATACGTTCAACCTCGGTGGTAATATTGGTACTACCACGGCCATGCGTGGCTATTTGGAAATTTTTCTGAATAATCATGATCTGTGTACCCGAAAACAGTTCGGAGAGAGAGCTAAACTTCATCTTGTTTACAAAGCCGAAACAAACACATTATTCATTGCTCAGCTTATTTCATTTGTTTGATAATTTTTTTGCAAAAAACATGCACAGCGATACCACAACGCCAAAAAGGCCATACAGTGTAAATTTGACATTCATTGGCACTGGCAATGAGGCCCACACTCGAAGAACATCATTGACAAAAAACACACCGAAAACAACAATCGTTAGCGTGACAATAAAATAATTTTTCCTACCGCTGCTCACTGAAAAAACCGAGATAATCAGAGCCGTTAGCGAAACCGACAAACCCATAACAGACATGGCTCCCGGCACAACGCTCGGCGCAAGCGAAAAAACCGCCAATAATATGGCCGCCCACCCCGTCAACTCTTTCATCTATATGAAACCTGTTTTAAAAGCCATGCTATCCATACGCACCTGCATTGCCGGTATGAGAGCAAGGTATACAGATTTTTGCGGCATTTCAAACACCCAGCCTATCCATCACCAATGCACAGAACGTGATAATGCCAACGATGCAGTTCGCTACCGCTCACCAGCATCCTGCAAAAACGACCGAAACAACTTGCTGAATGTAACGGAGTAAAATTATTCACCACAGGGGCGTGGCGTACGCAGAGACATTGGATAATCCGTGTTGTGCGCACAGCGCACACTACACCTGCTTGTAGCGTGCGCCGTGCGCACGATGTTTTCCATTTCAATCGCTACGGAATGTAGATGAGCAACTTACACATGCCCGTTTTTTGTCCGCAAAAAAACGGGCGGCCATTCGGCCGCCCCAGGTGAGGATTTATCTGACTTTTTACCGTTATTCCACGCTAACGTTCACAAAGCCTGTCGTCATCTGTGCGGTGGCATCATCGAAAGGGCCGTTGGCAGCAAGGTGCCTCACCCGTGCACCATCATCGAGACGGGTATTGAGGTCGTCGGCGAAACGGGCAAAGGTGGTATGCAACTGGTGCCTACCGGCCTGATTGATCAGATACAGACCGTCACCACTGGCACGTGGCACGATACTTGGCGGTACGGCAAGCGTGGTGAGGTCAATCGCCACCCGGCCCCGGGAAACGTGATGAAAACGACCCACACCATCCAGATTCAGGCGCATACCATCGGCGCTCAGTGAGGAAATAGCGGTGCCGCTGGCTGGTTC
>JALTPW010000595.1 GCA_026999335.1 Chromatiales bacterium | reverse complement strand
ACCACCTGATCAAAGGCCACCGCCAGCGTCTTCACCACCGAAGCGGTCATGTAGGTCTCGCGCTTGAGGCTGCCGATGAGATTGACGGCCAGCACCCCACCCGGCCGCAGGCGCTCACGCATCAGGCTCAGCGCCTCGACACTGAGCAGGTGCCCCGGGGTGATATCACCGCTAAAAACGTCCAAGACGATATAGTCATAACGTTGGTCGGTGGCATTGAGAAAATAGCGGGCGTCCTCGATGAGCATGTCACCGCTGATGTGGAAATCAAAATACTCGCGGGCCACCGCCACCACCGACGGGTTGATGTCCACCACATCGCAGCGTACCCCCTGCCGTTCGAGCCAGCTCGGCACCACCCCCATGCCCAGACCGATCATCAGGCAACGTTCGCCCTGCGGCACCAGGGCACGACTGAGATACTGCAAAAAATACGTGTATTCATAGGTGGAGTAACGACTGCTGAGATCCATGCCCCCCTGCACCATGCCGTCGATGATCATTTCCCGATGACGGATATCGCCAAAGCTGTAGTCCACCACCTTAAGACTGCCATAGTAGTTTTCCTCGCTGTGGATCAAATTCACCGCCGTGCCATCCTCCATCACCCGTGACACCGCCTGCTGCGGTTGATACAGCAGCACGGGCAGAACGAGGAAAACCAACGCCCACCAGCGACGTTGAAAAAAGGCGAAATAGCCCACCGACAGCAGGATCAGCAGACCGCCGGTAAAGGCAAAGATCTGATCCACGCTCAGATAGGCGATAAGGAAAAAACCGGTGGCGACGGTACCCACGGTGCTGCCGATGGTCGACAGTGCGGACAGCCCACCCACCACGCGGCCGATGTTGTGCAATTCACGCGCCACGAGCTTGACCAAAAAGGGGAACACACAGCCCAGCAGCAGTAATACCGGGCCAAACAGCGCCAGGGTGCTGGCAAAGGCGCCACTGCGTAGCCCCAGGGGCAGGCTGGCCTTGAGGATCGGCCCCTTCAGTACCGGCACCAGCAAGGCCAACACACCGGCCACAAACAGAATGGCGAAAAGCAACAGGGCCGGCCTTTGGGTGCGATCCGCAATCATGCCGCCCAGCGCATAGCCGATGGCCAGAGCCAACAGCGCAACGGTGATCAGCGAGGTCCAGACAAACAGGCTGACACCAAAAAACGGCCCCATCACGCGTGAGCCCATGACCTCGATGACCATCACCAGCGCACCGCTGACAACCGTGGTCAGTAACAGATAGACCAGAAAAATCCGTGAATCATGATGTTCTTCTTCCTGCATATACCCTATTCCCCTCTGATGACCAGCCCACACGCCGGCTGTAAATTATTGGCCTGAATTCTCGGTTTCAGTGTTGCCTAAGTGTTATACGACGCGAACCGGCTGTCGCAGCGACAGTCCCAGCACGCTGGTGGCATGGCCCTGATTGACGGCAATCTCGGCCAGACCATTGGCGTTCTCGTACCAAAACCCCTGCCCCGGCGGCACATCGGAAAAGGTACGCGCCCGCGACAGCACCTGTCCGCTAACCTCTAGTCGTGCATCCACGGGCAATCGGCGGGCGCGCAGGCCGGTCATCGCATTGCCGAAATCATCGAGATAAATAATACGCGGCAGATCTTCCGGCCAGTCACTCTCTGGCTCTCGCACCAACCGGGTACTATGTGGCGTCTCTCCGCAGGCCAGCACCGCTGCTACCGGGGCGAACAGGTCACGGCCGTGAAAACTGGCCGACAGCGTTTGCGGGCGCCACAGGATCTCCCGCCACTCGACCGCTGCCGTCTGACGACGGGCAACGACCTCGAACAGACCATTGTCCGGCCCCACGAAGCAGTGCTCACCCGCCCGTAGTATCAACGGACGGCGACCGGTGCTACCCACGCCCGGATCCACCACGCAGAGAAATACCGCGCCAGCGGGAAAGGCATCCACCAATGCCGCCAGCAGATAGGCGGAAGACTGCGCGTCGAAGACCGGTGCATCATGCATCAGATCCACCACTGGCACCGCAGGCGCCGCGCGCAACAACACCGCCTTCATCTGCCCGACATAGGGCCCACGAAGACCAAAATCGCTGAACAGAACGATCATTCCGCAGTTTGCCCGGCAATCAGCGGCGATTGATAGCGGGTAGGGTCGGCCACACCCGCGGCGCTAAAACCCGCCGCCCGCAGGTGGCAGGCATCGCAGCCAGCACAGGCACGACCGGCCGGATCCGGATCATAACAGGAAATGGTGGCACGGTAGTCCACCCCCAGGCGCGTGCCCTCGCGGATGATATCGGCCTTGCTGAGCTGAATCAACGGCGTGTGGATACGTATGCCCTGCCCCTCCACACCGGCCTTGGTGGCGAGACTGGCCATGGCCTGAAAGGCCGCAATGAACTCGGGACGGCAGTCGGGGTAACCGGAATAGTCCACCGCATTGACGCCGATAAAGATGTGCCGCGCCGCCAACACCTCGGCCCAGCCCAGCGCATAGGCGAGAAAGATGGTGTTGCGCGCCGGCACATAGGTGACCGGGATACCTGCGGCGGTCTCTTCGCCTGACGATGACTTCGGTACGGCAATGGCGCTGTCGGTCAGCGCCGAGCCACCGATGGCGCGCAGATCCAGTTTGATGACCCGATGTTCCCGTGCACCCTGCGCCACACGCTGTGCGGCGGCCAATTCGATGCGGTGACGCTGACCATAATCAAAACTCAGCGCATAACAGTCGTAGCCCTGTGCCTGCGCCATGGCCAGGGTGGTGGCGGAATCCAGCCCGCCGGAGACCAGCACCACGGCCCGCGCCTTCTGCCCGGCGGTGCTCATCGTCCCTGTTCCTCGCCCCAGAGAATCTTGTGCAATTGCAGTTGAAAGCGAACCGGCAGGCGATCCTGCAGAATCCACTCGGCCAGCTGGCGGGCGTCCAGCCCGGCAAAACAAGGCGACATCAGCACCTCGCAGCGATCCGCAAGCCGATGGGCCTGGATGATCTCGCAGGCCCAGTCGTAGTCGCTGCGGTTGCACAGTACGAACTTGATCTGATCCTGTGACGTGAGATGGGTGATATTGTCCCAGCGATTTTTTGCCACTTCCCCCGAGCCCGGTGTTTTCAGATCCATCACCCGGATGACACGCGGATCCAGCGCCGAAATATCCAGCGCACCACTGGTCTCCAGCGAGACGGCATAACCGGCATCACACAGGGCTTCGAGCAGGGCTGGACAACCCGCCTGCGCCAGGGGCTCACCCCCGGTGACGGTGACGAATCGCGCTTGGTAGCCAGCCACCTCGGCGAGGATATCCGGCATGTCCCGCCACTCACCGCCGTGAAAGGCGTAGCGGGTATCACAATAGACGCAGCGCAGCGGGCAGCCGGTGAGGCGCACGAACACCGTGGGCCAGCCCACGCTGCGCGATTCGCCTTGCAGGGAATAGAAGATCTCACTGATTCTCAGCGCCCCCGGTCGGGACGACGGCGCTGCGGCGTGCGGTATACGGTCACTCATCGAGCGGGGAAAGTCTGAAAGCGATCCATGAACAGGCCCAGCGAGCTTCCCGGCAGCAAGGCAGGATCAGGGGCCGAGTTCCTGCAGGCGCTTGCCCGCCAGGCGCGCCGCCGTCGTATCAGGGTAGTTCATTCGCACACTGTTGAGCGACAGACGCGCCTTGTCATTGTCTCCCAACGCCTGATAGGTGTAACCCAGCTTCAGCAGGGCATCGGGGCGCTTGGGGCTGTTCGGAAAATTATTGACCACCTGTTCAAACTCGCTCAGAGCCGTCTTGAAATTACGTTGTACATAATTGGCCTCACCCAGCCAGTATTGTGCATTGTCGGTGTAGCGCCCCTTCGGGTAGGTCTGCACGAAGGCCTTGAAGGCCTCCACCGCGAGGTCATAACGCCCCTCTTTCAGCAGATTGAAGGCGCGCTCGTAATCGTCATGCTCTTTATGAGCATCCATCTCGTCCACTGGGTTCGGCGTGGAAGCAGCCGGGATCGAGGCCACCGGTGCCACCGAAGTCGCTACCGACCCCACCGCTGTCAGCCCATTTTTCGCTGGGATCGACGGCGTCGTCAGCCCCGCCATCGGGGTAACCGGGGCAGCCGCCGTTACCTTTGCCTGCGCGGCCTCCAGCTGGGCCAGACGACGATCGACATCCAGATACAGGTCACGCTGGCGCTTCTTCAGGCTTTCCAGTTCATAAGCCTGTTCCTCCAACTGCCCCAGCAACTGCTGGTTTTCCTGTTGCAGGCTCTCCAACGCCAGCGCCATATCAACCAGGGTTCGGTTTTCCAACAGCCGTTCGACACGCGCCAGCCGCGCCTCCAGGGCCTTGACGGTCTCGGCTGGTGCACCCGGCTGGCTGGAGGCCTCGATCACTGGTGCAGGCCCCGCTAAGGCCGGTATTGGCGATAGCAGCACACCGGCAGCAAGAATAAAGATGGAAGAATAGCGTTTCGCCATGACGTATTACGGAATTGCTTAACGCAGGTAGTCGAGAATCGCGCGACGATTCAATGACCAGGCACTTTCATCGTGGCCCAGTGCCGCAGGACGCTCTTCACCGTAGCTGATCACGCGAATCTGACTGGCGGAAACACCCTGCAGGGTTAACATGCGTTTAACGGCATTGGCACGGCGTTCGCCCAGGGCGATATTGTACTCACGGGTGCCGCGCTCATCGGTATGGCCCTCAATGGTAATGTTGACCCCCTGGTTGATGGCCAGATATTCGGCATGGGCGTTGATAATGTCACGAAACTCGTCTTGGATGTCGCTCTTGTCGAAGTCGAAATAGATCACGCGCTTGCTGAGCAGGCTATTGGGATCATTCAGCGGGTCAACAGCAGGGGTCATATCTTCCGCACCACCATCCATGCGTTCGCCCGTCATGTCGCTGCCGTCAGCGGCGCCCCGGGTCGAGGTGGACGAATCCATGTCAGTCATCTGATCACTGACCTGGCCACCCTCTCCTTCGGTCTCATCCTTGACCTCACCCGAAGTACCGCAACCCAACAACAATAGCGCAGGCAAAATGGCAAATGCAGCCTTGGCCAAAAATTTCATAGTAAACTCCTTCATATTATTTATTGAATGGGGACCATGCCGGTTCCCGCACATCACCCTCTTGCACAGTCAGGCGCTGGCGCACCCGTCCATCGACGGATACCGCTGCCAGCACACCTCGCATGCCAGAACTCGTTGCATAAAGAATCATACTGCCGTTGGGCGCGAAGCTGGGCGATTCATCCAGCGACCCATCGGTCATTACCTGTAAATAGCCCGTTTCCAGTTCCAGCACGGCGACACGATACTTGCCATTGCTGCGGTGGATCATGGCCACTTTTTTGCCATCCGGCGAAATCGCCGCGCGGGCATTGAAATTGCCTTCATAGGTCAGCCGTTTTACCTTGCCGCCCACGGTCGATACACGATAAAGCTGGGGCCGCCCGCCCCGATCCGAGGTAAAGATAATGCTCTTGCCATCGGGCATCCACGCCGGTTCGGTATCGATGGCCCAATGGCGCGTTATACGCCGTACCTTTTTGCTGCCCAAGTCTATGACATATATCTCGGGGTTGCCATCCTTTGACATACTCAGGGCCAGCGACTTGCCGTCCGGTGACCAGGACGGCGCACCGTTCAGGCCCAGATTGGATGACACCAACTGACGCCGGCCACTGGCCACTTCCTGAATGAAGACCACCTGATGCCCATCATCCTCCAACGAGGAGTAGGCCAGACGCTTGCCATCCGGTGACCAGGACGGACTGAGGATGGGCTCGTCAGAATTCATCAACGCCTGGGCGTTGTGGCCGTCGGAGTCGGCCACCCACAGGGTGTAGCGCCGCTGTTTTCCCACACCGTCGGCGGTCACATAGGCCACTTCCGTATTGAACGCACCCGGCTCACCGGTCAACGCCTCGTAGATGATGTCGCTGGCATGGTGCGCAGCGCGACGCAGACGGGTACCGCTGACCGACATCATGTAGCCGTCGAGTTGCTTGCCCTTGAAGATGTCGTAGATACGGAAGCGGATCTTGTAGCGATCACCGCCCTGGTAGTCGATATTGCCGGCCACCAGATAATCACTGCCGACCAGCCGCCAGTTCTTGAAATTGACCTCGGAATCACTGTCCGGCCGGGCCAGCATGTCCTTTGCCGGCAGAGGCGCAAAACGTCCGGAGCGCGCCAGGTTTTTGTTAATGATGCCAGCTATGTCCTGCGGCGGCCGTGGCTCTGGCCCGGTCCATTTGAAGGGTGCAACGGCAACGGGAACCGCGCCCTCGATCCCCTGGGTGATCTCGATATTGAGTGCGGCATGGGTAGCACCGACCAGTAGCGACAACACAAGCACGGTGGCGGACAGAACGGCTTTTTTCAATGTGGGCATACTTATCACTGGACTGCTGTTGATTACTGCGGTTTAAAGTTGAAAATGATCTCACGCTCGAACAGGCGTGGATCCTTCGGCATGGGCAGCGGCGAGGATTTCTTCACCGCTTTCTCCACCGAACGGCGAAAGGTATCGTCACCGGTGCACTGCGTCACCTGCACATCGACCACCTCCCCCCCCGGAATTTGCTTCACCCGCACCTTGCACGACAAACCGACCCGCGCACTGGGTGGTTTCAGCCAGTGACGCTCCACCTTGCCGGCAATCGCGGCAATATACTCCATACGCAGGGAATTCAGTCGGCGCTGTTTTGCCGCATCCAGCTGCGCCTGTTCCGCCGCAATCTCGGCACGCATGGCGGCCTCCTGCTCGCGACGCTTGCGCTCTTCTTCAGCACGCTTGCGGGCCGCCTCCTGCTCCTGCTGGCGTTTGACCGCCATTTCGGCCAAACGTTTTTCCTCGGCCTGACGTTTTTTCTCCAGCGCCGCCTGCTCGGCCTTCATGCGTTCCAGTTTCTTCTGCTCTTCAGCCTTCTTGGCCGCCAGGCGTTTTTCCTCGATCTTGCGCTTTTTATCCGCTTCTTTCTTACGCTGGTTTTCCGCTTCACGTTCCTTTTTCAGCTGTGTCAGGCGCTGTTCCTCCGCCTTGCGCTTCTTTTCCGTCTCGCGCATCTCGCGTTGCAGCTTGCGTTTGCGGGCTTCCTCTTTCTCACGCTGGGCCTCGGCCGTCTTTTGCTGCTGGGCCTCGGCCTTTTTTAGTTTTTCCAGCTCGGCCTGCACCTGCTGCTCATTGACCGCCACGGCCTGGACGACATTCACCTTCGGCGAGGCCGCCGGCAGCGGGGTTTCATGCAACTCCAGGCTGACAAACAGCACCGCAGCCAATGCCACATGCACCAGCACGGCATAAAACATGGCCAGCGGATCCTGGGCAACTTCCTTCAGCAACTCTCTCACGGCGTTATTGCTATCTCACGTCTTCCGGGGTATCGGTAATCAAGCCCACACTGGGCGCACCGGCCTTCTGCAACAAAGACATGGCAACGACCACCTTGCCATACTCCACATGCGTGTCGCCACGCACCATCACCGGCGTCTTCGGCTTGTGCCGCAACACGGCGGCGACACGCGTCACCAGCATCTGATGATCGATGGGGTCGTCGATGTTGTCACCCACATTGAGGTAGTAGTCGCCGTTGGCCGTCACTGTCACCACCAGCGGTTCATCCGTCTCCTCGGTCATGACCTCTGATTCGGCCTGCGGTAGCTCTACATTCACGCCCTGGGTCAGCAGCGGCGCGGTGATCATAAAAATCACCAGCAGCACCAGCATCACATCGATGTACGGCACCACATTGATCTCGGACATGGGCCGGCGTTTTTTGCGTGGCGGCTGACAGGCCATCAGTATTTGGATCCGTCGTCGTTTTCCATCCGGGCTTTCACTTGTGCGACTGCCGTTGCAGGATGTTGGAGAACTCTTCGAGGAACACTTCGTAGCGGCCGATGATGCGCTCCAGTTCGGTGTTGAAACGATTGTAACCAATCACCGCCGGGATCGCGGCAAACAGGCCCATGGCGGTCGCTACTAGCGCCTCGGCAATGCCCGGCGCCACCATCGCAATGGTGGCCTGCTTGACATTGCCCAACGCCCGGAAGGAATTCATGATGCCCCACACAGTGCCGAACAAGCCGACATAAGGACTGGTGGAGCCGACCGTGGCGAGGAAGGGCAGGTGCACTTCCAACCTATCCGTCTCGCGCGCCAGGGCGATGCGCATGGCGCGCTGCGCACCCTCCAGCACGAAGGCCGGATCAATGTTTGGCTGCTTGTGCAGGCGGGCATATTCCTTGAAACCGGCCTCAAAGATCGTCGCCATGCCACCATCGTGTTCGTAGTGCCCGGAGGTCACCTGCGCATAGAGACCGGCAAGATCACCGCCGGACCAGAATTTCTCTTCAAACTCGTCGGCAGCCGCCCGCGCACGCGCCATCACCCTGCGCTTCTGGAAGATCACATTCCAGGAAAACAGCGAGGCGATGAGCAACAGCAGCATCACCATCTGCACCAGCACGCTGGCGCCGAGAATCAATGAAAGAATTGACATGTCAGTGGTCACTGAGAATCTTCCTCCGCACTATTTCGGGAAAAGGCCGTGGACGTAAATTCACGGCATCAACACACACAATCTTGATGCTGCCACGACACAGGACATCACCATATCCCTCTCGTTCTGACACCCGATAAACCTCCTGTGCAAGCACCATGCTCGCCCGCCGGGTCTGCTGCGGACGGACACTCACCAGCAACTGCTGGTTAAAGCGCCCGGGCCTGAGGTAGTCCACTTGCGCCGAGGCCACGGCAAACATCACGCCCTGTTGCTTGAGCAGCGTATCCTGCTCGATACCTTTTTCACGCAGCCATTCGCTGCGGGCTCGCTCCATAAACTTGAGATAATTGGCGTAATACACCACACCGCCATTGTCGGTGTCTTCATAATAAACCCGCACCGGCCAGCGAAAATCGTCCATGGGATTGATACAACCCGTATTTGAAGAGAACACCTGACCCCGAGATCTCAGGAAAACAGCCAATCAGTCAGCCAGAAAGACAGCGGCTGAGTAAAATAATTCACCACCGACTCTCGCCAGCGAGACGCGCATTATGCGCGATCACTCGGTCTCGAACAAATCCTCGCCGCTCTCGACCTTTACCGGCGCCGGCAAACCGAAATGCAGATAGGCGCTGCGGGTGGCCACACGCCCACGCGGCGAGCGCATCAAAAACCCCTGTTGAATCAGATAGGGCTCCAGCACATCCTCGATGGTGCCGCGCTCCTCGCCAATGGCGGCGGCCAGATTATCCACCCCCACCGGGCCGCCATCGAATTTATCGATCACCGCCAGTAACAGTTTGCGGTCCATCATGTCGAGGCCGTGCACGTCGACATCCAGCATATCCAGCGCCCGGGCCGCCACCTCGGTGACAATCCGCCCATCGGCCTTTACTTCTGCGTAATCACGTACCCGGCGCAGCAGGCGGTTGGCGATACGCGGCGTGCCACGAGCGCGCTTGGCGATTTCGCCGGCACCGGCCACATCCATACTCACGCCAAGGATACCGGCGGCACGCTGAACAATGTGTGATAAATCCGCCACCGAATAAAATTCCAGCCGCTGCACGATACCGAAACGGTCACGCAATGGCGAGGTCAGCAGGCCGGCGCGGGTGGTCGCCCCCACCAGAGTAAAGGGTGGCAAGTCCAGTTTCACCGAGCGCGCCGCCGGGCCTTCGCCGATCATAATATCGAGCTGATAATCCTCCATGGCCGGATACAGCACCTCCTCCACCACCGGTGAGAGACGGTGGATCTCGTCCACGAACAGCACATCGTGAGGTTCAAGGTTGGTGAGCAGGGCGGCCAAGTCGCCGGGGCGCTCCAGCACCGGGCCGGAGGTATGGCGCATATTGACGCCCATCTCGGTGGCGATAATATGCGCCAGGGTGGTCTTGCCGAGGCCGGGCGGGCCGAAGATCAGGGTGTGATCCAGCGCTTCACCGCGAGCACGGGCGGCGGAGACGAAGATTTCCATCTGTTCCGAGACCACCGGCTGGCCCACGTAATCCGCCAGCGTTTTCGGGCGAATGGCGCGATCCAGCACCTCCTCGGCGTTGTCAGTGGGCGCGACGGCGGGGCTGATGAGGCGGTCGGTTTCGATCATCGGGAGAGTGTACTACAGCACGGAAAAATTGTTTGTCAAATTAGCCCACGGGCCACCGCACACCCTAATTTCAGACTAGCG
>JALTPW010000594.1 GCA_026999335.1 Chromatiales bacterium | reverse complement strand
CTGAGCCGCGCCGACGGCCTGTTCGACCTGGCCGTCAACGGCGGCGGCCTGCTCACCCTCAACTACGAAAAGGAAGGCTACCTCCCCGTGCAGCGCCAGGTACAGACCCCATGGCAGGACTACGCCTGGGCCGAGGACGTGGTGATGATACCGCTCGACCCACAGGTGACCACCATCGACCTGAACAACACCACCCAGCCCTTCCAGGTCGCCCAGGGCAGCCCGGTGACCGACGCCGACGGCACCCGCCAGGCCACCATCCTCTTTCCCCGGGGCACCACCGCCACCATGACCCTGCCCGATGGCAGCACCCAGGCGCTCACCACCCTCAGCGTCCGCGCCACGGAATACACCGTGGGTGAGAACGGTCCCAATGCCATGCCCGGGCCCTTGCCGCCCACCAGTGCTTACACCTATGCGGTGGAACTATCGGTGGATGAAGCCATCGCCGCCGGCGCCACAAGGGTCGATTTCGACCAGCCCGTGCCGGTCTACGTGGAGAACTTTCTTGATTTTCCTGTGGGCGAACCGGTTCCACTGGGGTGGTACGATTTTCAAAAAAGCGCCTGGGTTCCATCAGATAATGGGCGAATTGTCAAAATCGTGAGTATCACCAATGGCAGGGCGGACCTGGATGTGGACGGAACGGGGAATATTGCCACGGCATCCCAACTGGCCGTTCTTGGTATTACCGATGCAGAAAGGGAACAGCTTGCGACACAGTATTCGTCTGGCGATTCCCTTTGGCGAATGCCTGTTACGCATTTCACACCTTGGGATGGTAACTGGCCTTATGGCTTTTCTCCGGAAGCTGAATCCCCACCTGATGCGCCTGGTGAAACACCGTCTGATGACGAGCAGGATGAATGTCCAGGTTGTACCATCCAACCCCAGTCCCTGTCTTTGGGAGAGGAAATTCCGGTTGTTGGCACACCGTTCAAGCTGCATTATCAGAGTAAAAGTCAGCCGGGATACAAAGCGGATCGCACATTGGAAATCCCATTGACCGACGATACACCGCCTAGCACAACGCAAGGCAGGCTACGATCTATTGTTTTGACAATCCAGGTGGCGGGCCGAGAAATCAAGCAGGCCTACTCGGCGCCGCGCAATCAGAATTTTTCTCCAGTGCCTAACCTACGTTATACCTTTGTGTGGGATGGAAAGGATGCCTATGGACGTACGCTGAGACAGGCCCGAGCGACGGTGACTATTGACTATTATTATTCGTTGACCTATTACAAATCAGCGAATGATGTCGTCAATTCCTTTGGGCGGGCCGGGACAGGTGAAATCATTGGTGAGCGGGGGTTTAGATCTGCCACTATCCGGCGTCAATGGAACCGGACATTGGAGAATGCGTCCATTTTGCCAGCCCAGGCCAGTCTGGGCGGCTGGAATCTGGATGTTCATCATGCCTATGAATCGGCTACCGGTACTTTGTTTATGGGCAATGGTGGAAAACGAAATACCTCCGATGTTGGCCGCGTGATCACCACGGTCGCAGGGACTGGAATGGGAGGCTATAACGGTGACGGAAGACGAGCGAATGACGCATGGTTGAATTCTCCGCAGGATACCGTTGTTGGTCCGGATGGAAGTCTCTATATCGCCGATACCCTGAACCACCGGGTTCGTCGCGTGCGTCCGGATGGGACTATTATGACCATTGCTGGTACGGGGGTACCGGGTGCTGATGGTGACGGTGGCCCGGCGGTGCTGGCCCAGTTGTATGCGCCATCGATTCTAATGCTTGCCCCGGACGGTGTTTTGTATGTCTTCTCAAACGATCCTGGTTCAATTAGTTATCGTATACAAAAGGTGGATCTGGATGGTGTGATTACGACAGTGCCATTTGCCGGGCTCATCGGAGAGCCGCTGGTCGGGACTAATGTTGCCATCGATACAGAAGGCGCAAGGTATATGCCGTACGGAAACGTCGTTCGTAAAGTGGATGCAAGCGGTATTGCTACTACAGTGGCGGGTAACGGAAATACAGGGGGCCTCTGCGAAAATGGTTTGGCGATACAGGCGCAACTGAGCGCTCCATCAAGTGTTGCGCTCGAGCCGGATGGCGGCTTGTATGTTGTGGATACAGGAAAAAGTTGTGTCAGGAGAGTTGACGCAGATGGCTATATCACAACCATCGCAGGCAATGGTTCTTCAGGATTTTCTGGTGATAATGGGCCTGCAGATCTGGCGCAGTTGAAGAAGCCTACAAGTCTTGCTCTGGGGCCTGATGGTGCTATATATATAACCGATTCCGGAAATCACCGTATCCGAAGGGTGGGACCTTCTTCACCCGGGCGGAATGGTGATGAATACCTCATTCCATCCCTGGACGGCAAGCAGGTTTTCTATTTCTCAGGCGATGGCCGCCACCAGCGCACATTGGATACGGTCACCAATAGTGTGATTTACCAATTCCGGTATGATACGGGCGGCAGGTTGTTAGAAATCGAAGATGTGGATGGCAATACCACCCGAATAGAGCGGGATGGGGCGGGGAACCCGCAAGCAATCGTCTCGCCGGATGGGCAACGCACTGCGCTTGGTGTGGATGGCAATGGGTATCTTGAGACGGCCATAGACCCGGCAGGAAATGCCTGGCAAATGGAGTATTCCGCCGATGGTTTGATGACAGCCCATATAGACCGCAATGGCAACCGCTCGGAATATACCTTTGATAGTATTGGGCGCCTGCTGCGCGATTTGAACCCAGCCGGTGGTGGTTGGCAGTTAGCACGGAGTATAGAGACTGATAGTAGTGCCTACACAGTGAACATGACTAGTGGTGAAGGGCGCATACAAAGTTTTAAAGTAGAAGATTTACCATACGCTCGCCGTCACACAAATATCACGCCGGATGGAGCGAAGACAGTCACCGATTATTTCAGGGATCTGGTGTTTGGTGGCGCTAATGACCGGGCACTAACGATGATTCAAGATGACGATGGCACCCGAATACGTCTCATGGAAGGTTCTGACCCGAGGTTTGGTATGAGGAGCCCTGTTGCCAGAGAAACCGTTGTTACAACGCCGAGTGGCTTACAGGCCACTACCGGTATATGGCGCACCGCACAATTGTCTGATCCCGAGGACCTGTTCAGCCTTCCGGTCACACTTACCGAGACTATCGCCCTGAATGGTAAATCCACAGTCAATCTTTACGAGTCCGGTACCCGCACATGGACACGCACCACACCGGAATTTCGCACCTCTATTACTACTCTGGATATACAGGCCCGTCCCGTTTTGACACAACTAGGAGACTTGGCTGCCATATCACTCAATTATGATGCCCGGGGGCGCCTATTGAATCTCTCCCAGGGCCAGGGCGCCGATACACGCACGACGGCATTCGCCTACCATCCCGGCGGCCCGCAGGCCGGCTGGCTGTCCGGCATCACCGATGCCGAAGGGCGGCAGACCTTGTATGCATATGATGCCGTGGGCAACGTGACCCGCCAGACCCTGCCGGACGGCCGCTTCATCGACTATGGCTACGACGCCAACGGCAACCTGACCAGCATCACCCCACCCGGCGGCACGGCCCACGTCTTCGCCTACGACGCCGTCAACCAGGAGAGCCAATACACCCCGCCGGACGTGGGCGCCGGGGCCAACATCACCCAGTACCGCTACAACCTCGACAAACAACTGGAGCTGATCACCCGCCCCGACGGCCAGACCGTGGACCCGGTGTACAACACGGTGAGCGGCCAACTGGAGCGCCTGACCATCCCGCGCGGAGATTACCTGTACGGCTACGACCCCGTGAGCGGCCAACTGAATC
>JALTPW010000593.1 GCA_026999335.1 Chromatiales bacterium | reverse complement strand
TGGCGCAGAAAGCTGCATAGTCAAAAAAACATTGGATCTTCCCTGAATCGATAGCTAAAGTATGGGGTTTATTACTCGAACTCGGTATTTATCATCCATACAGGGGAAATTAACTCGGAAAGCAATAGTGGTATTTTTGGGAGGATAGGGGTAATGGCTTGTATCCGTGTGTTTGCCTGTTTATGCATCATGTTTGTTTTTCAGCTGACATTTGCATCGACGTCGACAACCGATGAAGGTGGTTCGGCATCGGTAGACCGGATGACCTTCGAGAGGCTGATCAAGGTGGCTTCTTCACCGATGGATAATATGTCTTTCTTGCAATTACTGCGGGCGGAAAAGCGTTGCAATGATTATAATATCGCCCTGGCTGGCTATTCCTGTCGAGATTGGTTGCTGTCCGCTTTGGCTTCGCTAGGACAGCCATCGGATGCGCTTCTGGTTGAATCCTTGAACTGGTACTGGTCTGGCAAGCATCGCGCAAGTGCTGATGAGGTCATGCAAAATCGTCTGTTTAATCAGCTTCAGTTGCCTCTGTTTGATGCCATATTAATGGAGAAACGTTATTTGCGTTCTGTGGTTGAGTATAGGGACATACAGTATCGAATCAATCCGAGCACGCGGGAACAGTGGAGTATGTTTCCCACCGGGAAAAACAACCAGAGTATCATGGAGTTTTTCCTCCTCACCTATGATTTACCCGCTAATGACTCGGCATATGCGCGTGGCTATATTCACCAGGATAGAAAATTTAGCTCAGTTACACGTATGTTGGATAGTCGCACGGAGCTGAATCGATTGATTGGTCATATATTGGGCTTTGTTGGTACAAATCCCCCCCTGTTTCTCCGTAATAAAACACCGAAAATTCCTGATAATCCGGATTTCTGGGAGACGCTAAGGGCATTTGAACACATCTATGTGAATAGCGGTTATCGCGGAGAGTGGCTATCGACACCAGTGGAAAACAGGTTGAGGCAGTTGTCGGTTTTATATGGACAATGGCTGCAGCTTACACCCAGAGTGAATGACCTGGCCAGGGTCGGCGTTGATAAGGTTTTCATCGAGTATATCTACTACAAAAATAATAAAACGGGTCTGGGTCACTATGCGGCTTTTACCGTTTCAAGCACCAGGCCAACCGAAATTATCCATTTTTCAGATCTTGGTCCGGCTTCTTCCATTAACCAGCTTGTTGCAAGTCTGCGGCGAGGTATTTTGCAGAAAACACCCATAGTGAAGCAGCAACAACAACTGGCCGATTTGTTAATAAAGCCACTCTCAATCAATTTTAAAAAAACGGCTGAAATTGTAATATCCCCCGCAGGTACACTTGGCAGACTGCCTTTTTCCCTGCTTGTTCAGGCCGAATCTTCCGCGAACATCTCCATATCTTACAGCGACAGCTGGTCGATACTGATACAGAAGTTTTGGCGTCAGGCTCACTTGAATCCACAGATAGCGACGACCCCTGGCATTATTTTGGCCAATCCTGATTATGGTGGCGACTTGAAAACCGTGCCCGCCGACTTGAGCGTTGTTGGACTGGAGCGTAAAGGAGATTCGGCATGGCCACGGTTTTTTATGCCACTTGCTTATACCGGGCAGGAAGGCAAGACCATTGAAGCTTTGAGTCCGGATGAAGTGATTTTTTTATCAGGAAATAGAGCGAGTGAGTTTGCCTTGTTTGAGCGCAATAATCCAAAATTCATACATATTGCCAGTCACGGTTATTTTTTATCCGATGATTGGCAGCGCCGGGACACATGGCCGCATAATTCTCGTCCATGGGGTAGTCCAAGGTTATATGGGTGGTCGCCAAAAGTCTTGCCCCGTCTTAATTCCGGACTTGCCTTGGCTGGTGCTAACCAGTTAATAGCCGGTACAGTGGTTAAGCCCTTCCGGCAAGATGGTCTGTTTACAGCAGCGGATGCCGCATCACTTAACCTGCTGGGCACCGAGCTGGTGGTGCTCAGCGCTTGTGACACCGGCCTGGGCGAGGTTACGGAGAATCAGAGCAGGGGAGGCAGCGTTGGAGATGGCGTTAGCGACTTGCGCACGGCTTTTCGTCAAGCCGGCGCCAAAAATGTCATCATGAGTTTGTGGCCTGTTGCCGACAAGACTACCTGGTGGTTTATGGAAGAATTTTACCGGGCCTGGTTTTCTGGCATTTCTCCAAAGAAGGCGTTGGGGTTGGCAAAAAACCGGCTGCGCGAGCGCCTACGAAAAAACGCCATGCCTGATGATCCGTATTACTGGGCTGGCTTTGTGATTCAGAGTGATTTTTGAGTACTGGAATATCAGAAAATTCATGTACAAAATGGTAAGTGTACATCTCCCGTCATTCCTGAAGATTCAGAGTTTATGATGCCTGCTTAGACAGCCTGGGTACCAGTCTTCGACGGAATAGTAGATACAATTTTGGTTTACGTCAGTAGTTTTACAATCTACATAGGTGTTTCTGAAAAATTAAGATGCCGTACAAAAAATATATTCTCAATAAAATATGCTGTGCTGCCTGTCTGTGTTTTGCGCTACTCACAGGCATGACAGATTCATTTGCCGATATAGACCCAGAATTACTTGGTATCTGGGAGACTGATGCTGTTAACGGCAAAGGCTTCAGGCATGAGTTCAGTCGTGACGGTACCTGGACGAGGTGGGTGTATGTCCTGGATAAACGTAGCCGCGATCCGGTAAAAACACAATTGCTGGATGTGAGTCAATCGAAAATAAAGATGGTGTCACAAGACACATTTCAAACTATTGGTCACGATAAAATAGCGGTTAATTACAGGCTACAAATCAAGCCAGGTATAATAAAACTAAGAGAGCAAAAACTAACTTATGGCCGGTATGGCGAGTTTGATAGTTATAGCTACAGGAAGCTGTTGTTTGATGAAGATCGCACCGGTAGTTACCAGTTACACCGGCATCACGCCTTTGAGGCGCTTGTACAGAAATCAATTAAAGAAGCCGATGTAAATACTGTGAGGAAGCTGCTTTCTTCACCGGAAGCAGAGTTTCTAAAACAAAAAACGGATTCAAGTGTCTATGAAACCGGCAATACTGTTATTGGTGGCCGACTGTGGTTTTCGGCAATAGGATATGGAAATACCGCTGTTGCTGCCATCCTTGGTGAATATCTCCAAGATCATTATTCACCGGCTTATATTGATGCCGCAATACTGTATGGCGGTAAACCCATGGTGGCTCTGTTGCAAAAGCTGCTTAATATCGATGCAACAGCATTAACGGCTGCTGAGATCTCCAGGTTGGACAAATTACTGGCACTTGAAAGATGGGTGAATGAACCGTATCACTTCACAAACATTCTTAACCAGACTTTCTGTGCCAGGGCGGATAATCCTGAATACCGTCAGATGAAGAATAATAACCTGCTCTACAGGCGGCAGGAGGAGCGGCATTGGAAAGAAGTGCTGGATAAAGATCCGACGGCGCTAGCCAGGATCTTTGAAAAAAATGTCCGAGATTGTTTAAAAAACTATACCGGGAATGGACGTATCAGTAGCCGTGTGCTAAATGCAAAAACTATCCCGGGTAGATCGGCTTTTAGCGTTATAACGACACCATTGTTTTTTTATGCAACCACGAGGAGGAGTGGTGTGGAAAAGGCTGTCATCTATCAATACACCCTCTTGAAAGTGCTACTGGATTTTGGTGCGGATCCGGCCATTAAGCCCAAAGAGGGGAGTGCGTCGCTGGCTGACTATATGTTTAAACACGCTGACCATTTTCGTTTTACGCGGCTTGCTGAAAAACCGAAAAATACTTATATATTGCCAGAAGGAATCTATAAACATAATCTAATTACCGCAGAGATAGGTCTGTATAACGAGATCATGCGGCGGATTAGTGGTAAACCCTATCAACCTCCAGATTAGTCCTTTTAATTATGAAGTGGTGCTGTGATTTTGCGTCCTGTGCTCAAGTTGTAAAGTTCCACCCGGCGGTTTTCAGCACGGCCCTCGGGGGTATTGTTCGCCGAGATGATTTCCAGGTCTGCAAGGGCCTTGACCGTGAAACGCTTGCTGGGCAGATTATGTGTTTGCTGTAAATACTGCCTTACTCTTTCTGCTCTTTTTTGTGCGTATTGCATCCGCTGCTCAAACTCAGGATGCTCATGGCTGTCGGTGTAACCTTCAATCTGTATCCGGTCATTGTGGAGTGTGGAGATTTTTAGAACAGCCGCAATGTCATCCAGTTTTTGTTTTGCTGCTGGTGTCAATTCGGCTGACTGGACGGCGAAATTCAGCATTAATGGGATGCGAGGGCCGTCGTATTTTGAGTTGCCCCGCACCGCATCAGCGGGTTCAACCCGGCTGAGCCTGCCAATCAGCTGTTCTCGGGAATAGCTGTTGTCCCGGTAAGGGGAATAGAGCGCGGCCAGATTGCTCTCCAGCCTGTTCAATGCGTGCCTGGCTTTATCTTCCCGTTTTCCGCCATCGGCATAAAACATGTACTGTCGAAGATGCCACGCGGATGCCTGCCAAGTGCCGGCGTCATCAAAGGCGAGCAATACGTTTGCCAGATTATAGTGCGCAATGGCATCCGCTGGATTTTGTTTCAATACGCCCTGATAGCGCTGAATGGCTTCGATGTAATTGCCTTTCTGTTGCAGCAGCAGGGCAAGGTTAAAAAGTACCCTTGGGTCAGAGGGGGAAAGTTTTAATGCCGCTCTGTACAGTCGTTCCTTTTCCGGATCTTGTGCGGGCAGTTGCCGGGCAGCTTCGACCAGTATTTTTACGTCACTCCGGTTGCTTATCGTCCCGGTTTCTACCGCGCTTGCAGGCATCACACACAGCAGCGAGGTGGCACACAGTGTCATCGAGAAAATTATCTGGAGAGGGTTTGGCATGGTCAGTGTTGTATCCTTTTTGCACAGCGGAAACCCACGTCTCTACTCGCGAGGCGTTTGGGGGTCTGCACGGGTTTAGGGCTGGCGGCCTCGGCCAGTGTCCCCAGGAAAGAGCCGCCAATAATATAGCCCTTTTCTCCGGAGGTCTCATCGAGCCATTCGGCCACATTGCCATAGAGATGTGTCAGGCCTTCCTGGCTGGAGAAACCGCTCATAACCGGTGCCGTTTCTGAGTAGCCATCATCGAAATTGATATTTTTTGGAGAACGATCCGGGCTTATGTCTTCGCGGACTGCACATCGATTGTCACAAAGATTAAATATGGCCGCCTTGTCAGGCGACAGATTATTTCGCATTGTTTGCGTAGCCAGTTGCCACTCTTCCAGTTGCGGCAGCCGCCCACCGATCCACCGGCAGTAGGCCTGAGCGGCATACCAGGAGATGTAGGTCACAGGATGCTCGGTTGCGTCTTGCGGATAGCGATTACCGGCCAGCCAATGTTTAAGGTAATCCCCATCGTGCATGCCCGGCAGCATGTTGTCCCGGTTAAAATCCGCTTGTTGACGAACAAACTGCAGATAGTCCTGGTTAGTGATCTCGTGGCGGGTGAGCACAATGGATGATGCATTGCTGCCCGTACCTGACAGGCTGACCCAGTCGGGTTTGACGGGCTGATACTGACGAGGCGCGAAAAACTGATAGGCTGTCCATAGAAGCAACCCGGCAATGGATGCCAGCAACAGTATCTTCACGGGCCGGATTGAGGTGGATTTTCGGGCCGTTGTTGTCGGGGCGTCGACGGACGACTCAGCTGCACTGGGCTGAGCGGTTTCGGATAGTGGGGTGAAAAGTGTTTCTTCCGCCACTCCCAATGCTTCGGCGATAGTCCTGGCCGTGTCTTTGCTCACCGTCCCCCAGCTTCCCTTCTCCAGTGCTGTGATGAAGCGGAGCGGCAACGCTGTTTTCCCCGCCAGTTGTTCCTGGCTCAGGCCGCATTGCCGGCGCGCCTCCGTCATGGCTGTGTGGTTCAGGCGCAAACGATGTTCCGTCTGAAGACGGTTTCCGGTGCGCGGTCCCGCACCTTCCTTACCATCGTAAGCCGCCTGATGTTCGACCAGTTCCCGCCATGGCACTACGGTTCCGTTCTCCGACTGAGTAAAGTGACAAAAACTTTTCAGGGCGCTAGGTGTGTGGTGTCCCCACTGGTTATCGGTACGCCCCCCGACAATTTTCCGTGCGTCATAGTAGACGCCATGGGCGCCGGACTGACCACTGGCACGGAAGTGACTGGGGCGCATTTGAAACAGGTCGAACATCTGAATGACGAGACTTGCGTTCACGGCGTAGTAGCCGGTTTCCCCGTCCGTGTTGGTAGTTTGTTTGATATCAGGCGGCTGAGTCATGTAAATAATGATGTTTATTATTAATTAACATTAAAAATCATGAAGTTATGGATAAATTCCTGAGTGTCGGGACTAATGATCGTGCAGCTCATTCACCACGACGTTTACTGATTTCAAAGGAGAAAATACGATGATAATTAGAACACAAATTCATGTACTTTTATTGATATTCGTCTCGATAATGCTGGTTGCCTGTGGTGGCTCCGGCACGTCTGACAATGATAAACCAAGTGCCGCACAGGGGCAGTTTGTTGACAGCATTGTTATCGGATTACGTTATGAAACACCGACAACATCTGGTTTTACAGATGAACAGGGGCGTTTCAATTACCGGATCGGTGAAACGGTTCGTTTCTTCGTTGGTGATGTTTTTATCGGTGAAGCCGTAGGGCAGGCGATCATTACGCCGGTGGAGCTGGTGGCCGGTGCAGTCGATGAGAATGATACCCAGGTGCTCAATATCGCCATATTCCTGCAATCCGTTGATGATGATGGCGATGAATCCAACGGTATCAGGATCACCACGGTTGCCAACGATGCGGCTGTGGGGCAGATTGTCGATTTTACGCTATCTGCTGGCGTATTCGATACGGATGGGGCCATCCAGATATTGGTCAACTCGATGACCGCCAGCAACGGTTTAGCGCGCATGCTGGTGCCCCGCGAGCAGGCTAGAGATGCCCTTCGCGCCAGCCTGCTTGATCTGTTTGCCGGAGAATATCGGGGTACTTTTACTGGTGATGACAGGGGTAACTGGGTTGCAACGGTCGATGCCGATGGCGTCATTACAGGTACCAGTACCTCTGATATATATAAAGAAAAAGATGTTATATCAGGTACGTTGTCCAGCAGCGGGGAGGCTCGCATGAATGGTACCGTGGGTACATCAGTGTTCTCGGGCAACTTCAGTCGAAGCGGGGAAGTCAGCGGCACCTGGGTGAATGCCGATGAAGACTCTGGTACTTTTATTGGTCGTCGGGTATCCCTGCCAGTGCCACCTGACAGCGGCAATGGCTTGGGCGGTCTGACACTATCCGGCAGTGATAGCGCTGTTATCGGTACAGTCTTTACACCGAATACCGACGCCGTGGTTATCAATGACCCCTTCTTGGGGACGGGTAACGTGTCCGTCAACTGGAATCAGACCCTCGTCAGTGAATCCCCGGCCGGTGTGGAGTCGCGCACGTTGTCTTTCCTGTTCAATGAAAATGACGGGAGCGTGCGCAGCCTCGGCTATCAGCGTTTGTTTATTGCCGACTCGGGTAGCAGTATCTACACCTACAGTCTGGATTGTGATGAAAACCCGCAGATCTGTGCAGCCATCGTCCTTGATACCGCTCAACGACAGGTGACTTTTAATAGCACGATACTGGCGGCTGATATCGACAGCGAAAATAGCGCGAGGGGGGCTCTTGTGCTTAATGGTATGCTGAACTGGTAGCCACCGCTGTGCTTAAGCATTGTCGTGGGATCGTAGTTGGAGTGTGGCTCCACGTACTTATAGGTTCACCTCATGGCGAGTGGCCTCTTCGGTGAGCTAGGCAGCTTTAGAGCACGCTGCCTATTATTTACAAAAGGCCTTTGCTAAGCTGTTGTGCTTGTAGGCGCTCACTGCTGGGCTGGATAAAACAAATATGATATAGAGATCTCCGCTGCTTTTGTTTAAGGC
This sequence comes from Chromatiales bacterium, assembly GCA_026999335.1. Classification (GTDB taxonomy): domain Bacteria; phylum Pseudomonadota; class Gammaproteobacteria; order SZUA-152; family SZUA-152; genus DRQN01. The sequence goes on along the minus strand of JALTPW010000593.1, from coordinate 2,274 downwards.
TGAGAAAGCGCATCATTATCGATTATTTCCAGCAGGTAGGGTGGGCACGTTTTTTTCCATGCGTTAATTCTGAGAGTCTGGTTAGATAAATGTTACCCACTCGATCAGGGGGGGGATCATAAAACGTACCCATCCTATCTAGCTGCGAAATACTAAAAATTTAACTAAGTACCATTCAAGCTTGGCCCTTTTGATTGAAATGGAGTTTACATTGTCAGGTATATGTATGTCGGTGATAATTCGGGATTAATTCCCTATAAGATTGCACATATTGTTGCGCACAAGGAAATCTGAGCATTATGAATATAAAACGTTATTATATAAACTATTTTTTATTGTTCTTTAGTATTTTTTTCGTTACAAATTCTTTTTTTTCAATAAGCATTGCCAATGCAGAAATAGCTAATAATTTATCATCCTCTATAGATAAAGGTCTGAAGAAGATAAGTCGGAACAAACAAACAAAATATAATATTGAAATTTTTTTAAGGCAGCTGCCTAAAGGAATAACGCCAGCAGATTATTTTAATCAACATGAGAAGTCTCTTATTGTATTGGCGGAAAACCATGCTTATCCCACCTTGATCGCTATCAATAAGCTGGGGGTGGATCTGAAAAAAATTGACCAGAAAAGCAAAGGTGAGCTATCCAATATTATAAAACGCAATGCTTCCGTCGATACGGTGTATGGACAAGGAGGAGAAATAGCGCAGCTTGAAAATATTCTGGGATTAAGGCAATATACAGAAAGAGAGTTGGATCGTGCAAATTATGAAAATAGTATTTTTCAAATCAATATTGGCACGTCTGGAGGTGGAGGTCTATCTAAGGGTAGTGCTGTATGGAAAGAAAGGAGAGAGTCTTTATCCTGGGAAGAGCAAAAAAAATATCTTCAGTGGATGGGAGGCTTAAGAACATCTTATGTTCATTTGCGCCCCGATGGTGTAGTGGGAATTACAGGACTGGAAAAAAATAACAATAATCGATCTATGGGGCTTTTTGATTATACGACTGGCGTTACCTGGCAAATGGAAGGAAAAGATTTAATTATAAACTGGTACGACAACATAAAATTCAGCTTTAAATATGATGCGTCTAATGACCGCATTTATGCTAAAAGTTCCGTCAAAGGGTGGACGGGTTCAATTTCTCCTTCGTGGGGTTTATCCAATAAAAGAAATAATAATAACATTTGGGTTGTTTCTAAAGTTGCCAAAGGTGAGTCTGTGGCATTGGAACAAAAAAAACCATCTGTAGAAAAAAAAGTGGTTGCGATACAAAAAACATCAACCATGATAAAGAAAGAACAATTATCGGGCGTCTGGGTCGTGGAAGCGCCTTCTGCAGATGGTGCCTTGTCCATGCTTGAATTTCGTCCAGGCGGATTGTTGCTGCCTTGGAAGAGATTAAAGGAAAGGAATATTAATTTGCCGTTCCTCCTGTTCCCAAAAAATGATAAACCACAATATGTTTTCGGAACAATATTGACCGTGCCTAAGTCAAATGGCAATTACACAGAAGCGCCGTTCTCGCCCGCTTTTAATATGATTTTTAACTGGCCCCATAAAAATGATCTTGGATTTGATGACTGGCAGTTAATGGACAACAATATCTTGCGTCTTTCGCGTAGATTTTATCAGGCTAAAATTAACAATGGACAGTTAGTGCTGCAGCCATATGCTATTTGTCCAATACGCATTAAAACAGCTCATGAATGTATCGAAAAGAAAATTATTGCCAAGTCTGATAAAAGATCATTAAAAAGCTGGACGTTCAGGCCTCTGGATAATAAGCAGCGGGAGGAGTTTAATATTTATACTACGGTAGAATTTTTAAAGTATCTTCCCGCGTCTAAAGATAAAGGCACCAAATTTAAACTACGGACTATTGCTAAATTACCTAATTATGTTTCTCTGTTAAAATCAAACCAGCACCTTGCGGAAAAGAAAATACCTGACATGTTAATTATCAGCAGTGTTATCCCAACTTGGCGCGGGCCTGGTAATGCCACTGAATACCGTACCGCAGATGATTTAAGGCTGGCCTTCCAACTTGGTTTCGGCCGATGGCTGCGGAATGTACAATACAATGGCGAACCAGTTTGTGAGACTTATATTAAGCTTCTCAGCAAACAAAGTCTGGATTTTATTCAAAAGGACTCTAAAAAAGTACTGCAAGATTATTGCGATAGTAAGTCAGAAGTCTTTAAATCAACGGAAAGCGGTTACAAGGCAACAACTACTGTTGCTAAAAAGCCTGCTTTTAAATCTATTA
>JALTPW010000592.1:5988-10226 GCA_026999335.1 Chromatiales bacterium | reverse complement strand
CCGCGCGCACGCCACATCGGTGTGCTGTGCGGCACCGGCAATAACGGCGGTGACGGCTTCGTGCTGGCGAATCTGGCGCAGGCGGCGGGCTTGCATGTCAGCGTGTGGCAGGTGGGTGATGCCGACCGTAGCGGTGGCGATGCCCTGGCCGTGCGACAGAAAATGGAGGCTTCGGGTCTGCGTGCTGAGGCCTTTGTCGGGCAGGATCTGTCCGCCTGTGAGGTGTGGGTGGACGGTCTGCTCGGTACCGGTCTTAGCGGCGAGGTGAGCGGTATCTGGCGTGAGGCCATCGAGGCAGTCAATCGGGCGCACGATGCAGGGTGCGGCGTGCTGGCGCTGGATATTCCCTCCGGCCTGCATGCCGACACGGGCGCAGTGCTGGGCGCGGCGGTGCGGGCGGATGTCTGCGTGACCTTCATCGGCCTCAAGCTGGGCCTGTTCACCGGCCAAGGATCGGACTGCTGCGCTGAGGTGCTGTTCGATGACCTCGATGTGCCGCCGCAGATTTTTAGGCGATTTACCCCGGCAACGACCCGCCTGACGCCACCAGCGGCTGGGGACTATCTGCCGCCGCGCAGGCCCTGTGCCCACAAGGGTGATTTTGGCCACGTGCTGGTGGTGGGCGGTGATCACGGTATGTCTGGCGCGGTACGCCTGGCTGGTGAGGCGGCATTGCGCTGCGGTGCCGGCCTGGTGAGCCTGGCCACACGACCCGAATACGTGGCGGCCATTAGTGCCGCACGGCCTGAACTCATGTGCCACGGCGTCGATGATGCCATCGCACTGCAACCTCTGTTGCGTCGCGCCACGGTGCTGGCCATCGGCCCCGGGCTGGGGCAGGGCGCCTGGGGCCGACAATTGCTGGGTGTCGCGCTGGCCAGCCGTCTGCCGCTGGTGGTGGATGCCGATGCCCTCAATCTGCTCGCCGCCGAACCCATGTGTCGGGCACAGTGGGTGCTGACCCCGCACCCTGGCGAAGCGGCGCGGCTGCTAGGTTTGACCGCGCTCGAGGTGCAAGCTGATCGCTTCGCCGCCGCCCGTGCTCTACAACGGAAATACGGCGGCACGCTGGTGCTGAAAGGCGCGGGCACGCTGATCGTCGATAGCATCGGCGAGGCCAGTCTCTGCGACGCCGGTAATTCCGGCATGGCCAGCGGCGGCATGGGCGATGTGCTCACGGGGGTGATCGCGGCGCTGATGGCCCAGGGGTTGGTGTGCGATGAAGCGGCGCGACTGGGCGTCTGTCTGCATGCCGCGGCCGCTGATCGTGCCGCCATGGCCGGACAGCGTGGCCTGCTGGCCAGCGATCTGTTTCCCCATCTGCGTGAATTGCTGGCATGAGTGGCGATGTCAGCCTGGATATCCCGGACGAGGCGGCCACGCTGGCCCTCGGCGGGCGCATTGCTGAACAGTTGCACGCGGGCGGTGTGCTGTATCTGCACGGTGAACTCGGCGCCGGCAAGACCACCCTGTCGCGCGGTATCCTGCAGGGTCTCGGTGTTTCTGGACGGGTCAAGAGCCCCACCTACACCCTGGTCGAACCCTATGAATTTGCCGGTGGACACGCCTATCACTTTGATCTCTATCGCCTCACCGACCCCGAAGAGCTGGAATATCTCGGCATTCGTGACTACTTCGACCCGCAGGCGGTGGTGCTGGTGGAATGGCCCCAGCGCGGCGAGGGTATGCTGCCGGCGGCCGATGTGTTGGTGGATATCGCCTATCATGGCCATGCCCGCCGGATCTGCCTGCGTCCCGGTGCCGGCGGCCGCCATGCCTGGCTGCAACATTTCCATGCTTGATCTCGCTGTTTCCTGCGCTGGCGATCCCTGACCACTGTTCAAACCTTTATGTCACTGTAGCTTTCCTTTCTATCTTCGTGTTCTTAAACAAAAAATGTAAACAAATAACTTGCGTTATTGGATTTTTTTTGCACAATGTAATGCTATGGGATTCCTCTTTCCAAAGTCTGTGTGCCTGCTGATGCAACGTGTGTTGCTGTTTTTTCTCGTCCTGGCGCTTTTTTTGCCGGCCTCGGCGGCAACCATTGAAGGCGTTCGCCTGTGGTCCGGGCCGGATCAGAATCGCCTGGTTTTCGATCTTAACGGCCCCGTTAATCACAAGCTCTTTGTGCTCCATTCCCCCGAGCGGGTGGTGGTGGATATCAAGAATGCCCGTCTGCTGCATGATCTGGGCCGGCTGGATCTCAGCAAAAGCTTCGTGCACCGCGTGCGCAGCGCCACGCACAATGGCAATCTGCGTGTGGTGCTGGATATGCGCGGCAAGGTGCAGCCGAAAAGCTTTCTGCTCAAGCCGACTCAACAGTACGGCCACCGTTTGGTGATCGATTTGCAGGAACCGCGCAGTAAGCCGGCGGTGACGCAGCGCAGCGTGCGGGCGGCGCAGGGCAAGGCTCGCGATGTGATCATCGCCATCGACGCTGGTCATGGTGGTGATGACCCCGGCGCCTCCGGCCGTCACGGCACGCGGGAGAAAGATGTGGTGTTGGCCATCTCGCGGCGGTTGGAGAGTTTGATCCGCAAAGAGCGTGGCATGCGGCCGGTGATGATCCGCACCGGTGACTATTACATCAGTCTACGCAAGCGCATGCAGAAGGCGCGCGACATGAAGGCCGATCTGTTTATTTCCATTCATGCGGATGCCTTCCGCGATGGTCGTGCGCGCGGCGCCTCGGTGTGGGTGTTGTCGCAGAAGGGCGCCAGCAGCGAGGCGGGCCGCTGGTTGGAAAAAAGTGAGAACAGCGCTGATCTCATCGGCGGCGTGAGTCTGGATGACAAGGATGACCTGCTTGCCTCGGTGCTGCTGGATCTGTCGCAGAATGCCACCATTGCCGCCAGTCTCGACGTTGGCGAGCTGATGCTGGGCGAGTTGAAGCGCATTACCCGGGTGCATAAGCCACATGTGGAACAGGCCGGTTTTGTGGTGCTGAAGTCGCCGGATATCCCGTCGATCCTAGTGGAGACCGGGTTTATTTCCAATCGCCACGAGGAGCGCAATCTGCGCGATCCCAATTATCAGCGCAAGCTGGCCAAAGCCATGCTGCGTGGCGTGCGCAGCTATTTCATCCGCAATGCCCCGCCTGGCAGCCTGCTGGCGCTGAAACCGGTTGAACTGAAGGCGAAGAGCGGGCGGAAATACGTGATTCGGCGTGGTGACACCCTCAGTGGTATCGCGCAGAAATACCGCATCAGCCAGAAGTATCTGCGCACGGCCAATAACCTCTCCGGCGACCGTCTCAAGGTCGGCCAGACCCTGTTTATTCCTGTGATGTAATTACGCGTCTGCTGTGGTGCGTGTCACTGGCTTCACCGCCGAGTGGGCATTGCCCACCCGGCGGGAAAAGCTGAAAAGGACGCAAAGCCAGGCGCGTGGGCACAGAGAACGTGTCCTGCGTGTCTATCCCGTAAGCCCGGGGGCTGGTGTCTACAAACTTGTCTAAAACCCGCAGGATAGGCGGCCACCACGAAGAATGACATGTTGTGTTGGGTGATGATGTAAACCGCATTTTCAAAGCCAGCCATGCAGACTGGCAATCACCTATCCCTTTACTGCTTGTGGATCATTGAGAAACAAAATAGAAACAAGCTTATGCAATCAGGTTGAGATACCCGGAATAGCGTCATTCCCGCGCAGGCGTGAATATACAGCATCAAGCACTCTGGGTGACTCGCCCCTCAGGCCATCTGGGCTATCTTGCTTTTGAACGGACAGGAATGCGGGCTTATTTTACCAATGACATTCGGGTATTGTGCTGCCAATTCAAACGCTTAGACGCTTAAGCGGCGTGTGCTGCTTTTGAATAATGTAGAGTTTTAGTAACATTGCCCGTTTTTTCAGGGCCGATAACATTCGAACATCTTGAGATAGCATCTACTAAGTCGAGGGCTATAGGTCTTCAAGGCGAAATAAGAGGCCTTTTCTGTATCAGTAGATACTTTGTTTTGCCGCATTATATGCAGACAGAATCCTAAACAGCGAAAATATGCCTGAATTACATGGCATTATCACGATATCAAGGCAAATTGGCTTGTTTTTAGGTGATTATCGAGTGTTATTGCCTGATTCTTGCTTGAATACTGCGGGAAAACAGGGCGATTATGCTTGATACTAATAAGTTAGCATGGGCAGGACAAAAAGGTAAAAGTAACCGTGGGAAATTCTATGCCGATACTTTTTTCACCGCTGCACCCTTCGTTCCAGTGCGGCCTTCCACTACA
>JALTPW010000592.1:0-5978 GCA_026999335.1 Chromatiales bacterium | reverse complement strand
GCTTGAATACTGCGGGAAAACAGGGCGATTATGCTTGATACTAATAAGTTAGCTGTCCAAAAAAAAAGGGGGTAAGAAGAAAATGACAATCAAATTTGAAGGCGATATTTTTTCACTCAATGGCGATGCGCAATACGAAGGTGATTGGGGCGGCATCAATGTATTGCGTGCGAATGCAGGTGTCGATGTCAGTGTGGCTGTAAATGCAGAAGCCAATCTGTGTCACGGATTACAAGTTGCGCTTGGCGCGCAAGCTAGTGCTGAAGCACAGCTCGCACTTTCCATGTTCATCGCCGGTTCTGCCGAAGGACGAGCCTTTGCCGCCGCCGGTGCGAATGTTAAAGTTTCTCTTGCGCCCGATTTATTTGATCGATTTGGTTTAACAGTAGATGTTGGCACCTTTGCTGAAGCCGCTGTGGCGGGTAGCTTGTCCATCGGTCTAGACATCGGTCAAATTCGACAATTAGCAGAAGCGTTAGCAAGTGAATCACCTGAGATGGTGCCGAATCAACTTGCCATTGATATTTTCAATGCGTTTCTTGATGAACTCGATATACGCGCTGGTGTGTGGGGACGCGCCGCATTTTCTGCCATGGCCCGCGGTTATTTAAGTGTCTACGGTAGCCTGGCTGATTCAGAGCAAGCTGGATTTGTCTTTGAACTCGGCGGCTCGATTGGGCTTAAAGCTGGCACCGGCTGGGATTGCTTTGCCGTTGCCCAACTTCGCAATGTGGATCGCTTCTATCAACGCACGTCAGAATTAATCACCGCTGAAGTCGTGCGTGTGGCAAAAGAAGAATTGCCCATTGAATATCATGCTGGCATCGAGCTCGTAAATCTGTGTTTGCCTGCCGTGTTACACGTGTCTATGGTGGCTGGCCAAGCGACGGCAACGAGTCTGGTCGCTGATAACAATCGAGTTGCCGAACCCATTGTTAACGCCATTATGACCAGCATGGAACGCTACATATTGAGGAAACTGGCCGATGCGGGGGAAATTTTATTGCAAGATCTCGTGATCGCAATAACGGAGTATGTACGCAATGGCCAACTCAATGATGAAGATCGGGAACAACTCCGCACCTATGTCCAAAATCTCATCGATCGCTTAGAGGCAAACGACAAATTTAGTCTTACTAACTTCATTGGCATCGCGGCGGATGTGACGGACATGACGCAGTTGGTTTTCCCAGATGCCTTAGCTGCTTGGCGTGAACCTCTTGCCGCCGTGTGGTGTAGCTTGGCAATTGCACATGCCATGGAAGAAATCATTGAGCCTGCCTCTGGTTCCGTGGGCATACTCGGTTATAGGCTCAGTGCAGGATTAGCCGAAGACGATTTCAATCTTCCTGATGCACCTGAAATTATCTTTGATGAATTTGAACAACGTTTAGGAGCGCGGCCTGCCGTCATCAAACTCAGTGATGCAATTGACTATTTAGCACACGGAAGTATTGCGCCTTTTATTAGCGAAATCCTCCCGGATATTGGACTGTTCCTTAACTTAATTGAAGATGAATTAGATATCACCGCGGGGGACATTGTGTCAGCGACATTATTAGGCACGGTGGGCGGCGATTTAAGTAGTTCCGAGCTTTACCAAAAGCTGCGCGACTTTTTACGCAAAGCCATTGATGACAATATTGATCAAGAAATTTTGCCAGCGTTAAAACAATACTTACCGCAATCCGAAGACACACGACTTTATGTCGGGGAAGTGGTTGAGCCTTCATTGCTGGGTTGCACGAACTTTGTGTTTGAAAGACTCGATGGCATCGTCGGCGGTAACATTGATGCTGTCTTTATCGATAGTTTCCGCATGGGGCTTAGCAACTTGGTTTATAAAGTATTTGCGCGTAACGTTATCGTGCTGGGTTACATTGTAAATAACCATGTGATGAATGCTTTTGAATCACAAATTGGCGCCTTACGGCAAGATGTCGCAGATGATCCCAATCATATTATGGTTGAAACAGGTACTGCCTTAGCTACTGCACTTTCAGTACGCTTAGTATCGGAAGCCACCGCACGCACAGCCACCCAACAGCTCGTTGTTGATTTGCTGGCAACCGGCCAACTTGCATTTGGCTCAAATACTTGGACGCCCCAGCGTCGCACTTTGTTGCGCCAATTACTTCTTGCTGCATTTGCTTCTGATGATCAGAACGTCGATTATCGCAGTCGCACAGGGTTAGATGCCTATTTTCGCGAAATATTAGAATGTAACCATATACCTAATGCCGCGGCTGTTGCCAACTTAGGTGAGTTATTAGCAGACATCACCTTAGAGCAGATTAAAGTATTAATTGAATATATCCCACCTGCGCTGGCCAACTTCTTTTTAGCGCTCACAAGTGAAGCCGTAGACGCATTGGATACGCGCGCACGCAACGCCATAGACAGCATCGCAAATACCGCAGAAATGGCATTACGTAATGCTAATGAATTTGCCAGACTAGTCGATCAATGGAAAGATCAAGCCGAACTTGCAGCACTTGAGTTTGCAGCTCAATTAACGTTGATTGAAAACCAACTTACAGACGATGTATCCCGCGAAACCATCTTAACTGCTATCCATGATTTTGGTGTCAATAAAGTGATTGCTGATGTTGCAGCAATTACACCAGGCTGGGATAGCTTAAATAATACTGCAAAAGGTGCGGCCCTTGCCGTTCCACTGGGTGTTTACGAAGGTGTATTTATGGTCGCTAAGCCTTTCCTCGATTCAGCACTGCTTGTCCTAGGCAATATTATCGGTGATGTTGCCGAAACTATCCGCCAAGCCGCTGCCATTGATAATGTCGCTAATGACATTGGCACATTGCTTATTGATAAAACCAAGCAAGAGGTTAATAATCGAATTAGTCAGTTTGGATTGGTGTTACCCGAAGAAATTTCTGTAGACGATGTAGCGAGCATTGCCAAGAATCTTTTGCTCACTGATGAACTAGCGGGTTGGTTGCGTAGCACTTGGCAACATGCTTCCGCTGAAGCAGAAGCCAAGCGGGGGCAAGCGTTCGCAGAAATTAAAGAATCCCAGGAACGTCAAATACATACAAATAAATCGTTGCAATTAGATAACTTAACAGGTGGTGCATTATCCATCGTGATTGAAAGCCCAGCCGGTTTGGAGGCTCGGCCTGAACACCGTTTTATCTATGGGCCGTTAGTGCCCTTTAAAATAACAATCTTTGGTGCCAATCTCACGTTTGTTGAAACGAGCGACGTTCAACGTGTGTTTCTTTCTATCAATGGGCAAACACTCACATTTCGTAAGCAAGATTGGAAATCGAGTGCAAATGGTATTTTGTACAAAGCCGATCTCCATTCAGAAACTTCGCCGATTAACGCAGGGTTAAACGTTTTAGAATGCAGTGTAACAAATGCAAATGACAACATTATTCGACAGAAAGTAAGTTTTATTATTGACCCCACCGCACCAATTATTAATCGTATCGCCGTACAAAGCGAATACTCTCAATTTGATGTGCCTGATAAGAATGATCATCGAAGAACGCAAGATGAATACGTGAGTTTTATTAACAAAAGCGATGCCCCCATTCTGATCGAGGGGTGGCGTTTACAGGATGCGGCCAAGCACCGTTTTGTACTCCCTGATCGCACCATTGATCCGGGCGATTCGTTTCGTGTTATTACAGGGAACGGTACAGATTCCGATGATCGTATTTACCTTGGCAGGAGAAGCGCACTTTGGAACAACTCAGGCGATACGGTTTTTCTTATCGACAGCCAGGGTATTTTAAGGACGCAATACACTTATCCAGAAACAATAGACAACAACTAAAGGAATAGAGAAATGCCGAATCCGTTCATTGCGATACTTCAGGCTCTACTTGCTGCTGCCGGTGAGAGTCTGCGCCTACCCAGTGACAGTGACACTGCCACTCTGATTCCCAAAGACACAGATTTTAGTTGGTTCTTTAACAACGACCATGCCACTTTTGACAATCAATTTACTCAATACTTTGCTGAAGTGAAAGACCGCTGGGATCGAGCAGACCTTCTCGGCCTGAAAGATTTGTTAGAGCAAAATATCGTCGCCAGCGAAGCTGCTTCTGACGCAGAGATGGCAACGAGTTCCATTAAACGGATTGAGGGTTTGGTTGGCGCTAAATTTGAGATGAATACACACCGAATTTCATTACGCAATGTCGGCCAAGCGATCGACTTAATAGAAAATGACGCCCAAACTGCGATAAGCCTTTTTTCTTCAGAAGCCATTGCGCTCGAATATTTACATGAATTGCGCGAGTTAGACGACATACTCATTCGCATGCTCAGCGCAAGATCTGCTGCCGACATCGCAGGTGTGTCTTTAGCTGAAATTCTTGCCTTGTACCGTACTGAAGGTAATCTAGGGGCAGTGCAACCTTATAAACGCTTACCCGGCGGGCTGCCTGCATTGGATGATGGTCTCGAATCTTCAAGATTGAACAGTGTAAAAGGCTCTATCCCTAACATTTTTCGTCGCGTTTATCTTACTGATCCCTCTGGTTTCACGGATGTCGATAAGAAGAAAGCGATTCAAAACGATGCTTTATTCATATGGCTCATTCAAATCGCCGGGTTGGATATTGTTGCTCATCGAGTAAAGAGTGAACCGGGTGACCCGTTAGATGAGTTAGCTAACTGGTCGAAACAACATTGGGATCATAAAGGTCCAACCGTCACAGTGGCTTCTCGTAAAGCGCATTGGGAGGACATTGCAGGTGATTTTGAAGTTGAATGGATCGAACGCGATGCCGCAGATCGATTGGTCGTAGAGCCTTTCCCTCAATCAGGTGATAAACCCTCCACAGGTTCCCCAACCTATGTGCGCGTCGTCCCTAAAGATCCCGAACGACTGATCGCAACTGCGCTGAGCGAAGCAGCACTCTTTATGCGTATGATAGGTTCCGCGGATGTATTTCTATTTGGAGTCGGCATAAATGGATTGCCTGTAGGCCATTCACCCTCCAAATGGATCATGCCTGCACGATTAACTTATGCTATTTATAATTTATATGTCAGTGGGCCTAATTCTCCCCGTCTTCATCTTGATGGCGGTGATTTTCCTTATGCGTTTGTCATTTCCGCTATATCCCATGCACACCGATCAAAAAAAGCCATTCATAAGCCGTTACGTGATGAAATCAATAATGACGACACCATATTCTATATAACCGAAATACTTTACGGTAGGAATGGAAGTGAAACTGACGTTGTAATTGAAGTTTTATTTCGTGAAATAGTGAAAAAACTTCACTGTCGACTATCTGGAGTAGGATGCAAAGGTTTGGAGAAAAAAAAGGATGATTCTGCATCCATTTGTGCCGAATTTCAACTAGACATTGTAGAATGGCTCGCAAACTCAACACGCGGTAAAATCCGCATCGAACTTATCGCTCATTTTATAGAAACTGCGAATCTCGTTGATTGGGGTTCTTGGAATAGAGTCATCAAAAATGACGATGGTAGCAAGACTAATCAAAGCGCACGCGGCAATGCTAATCGCTACCATCTTCATTTAGATTATTATCAGCGTGTCACCGGAGAACCACTAGATTTTTAACGCGGAACCTTTCAACTTTACACCTAAGTCTAAATTTTATCAGCTATTCAATATATGGTGCTGCATACGCCAGCTAACAATCGCTTGCACTCGGACAAAATAAAACTACGTTCGTTCCTCACTACGCTTTATTTTTCCGGTGAAGCGAGACGTTAGCATGAGCAGGACAAAAAGGTAAAAGTAACCGTGGAAAATTCTATGCCGATACTTTTTTCACCGCTGCACCCTTCGTTCCAGTGCGGCCTCCCACTACAATCTTTTCGTTGTTTTAAGTCCCGCCGGGGTTTCAGTTGTTACGATGAGTATTGCAAATCACATGGCTTCGCCCAAGAAGGCGCAGCGGTTGTTTAGGCGCCATGCTGGCATGAAGCTTTCTGCCCACGCTAACAAGGCGGCTCAAGCGGAT
>JALTPW010000591.1 GCA_026999335.1 Chromatiales bacterium | reverse complement strand
CAACCCAGGCTACTTGTTTAGGTGTTTGAATAACGAAAACATGCCTGAATTTTATGGCGTTATAAAGACATCAAGGCGAATTGGCTTGTTTTTAGGTGATTGTCGAATGTTATTGCCTGATTTTTGGTCTAATATTGCAGGGAAATAGGGCAATTATGCTTAATACTAATAAGTTGGCCAAAAATTAACATACCGAGGAGAATCAGTGGATGATGAAGCCTGCGTTTACAAAAGTGAAAACAAATTATAAAACACAGTCTACACAGATACACACATGCTCAATGCATTTTCCCAATACGTGCGCAATACGAATGAGTGAAGCACTTGTCAGGGCTGACCCAAAGCTTTTAGATGCCTTCAAAAGATCCTCGAAGAACAAGTGTCCTCATGGTTATATTCGTGGCGCCCAGGATTTAGCTTCTATTTTAGCTCTACCGAGCGTATGGGGAATGCGAACTCTCGGTTGGAATGCCCAGCCAAGTGGATCGGCTCCCGCAAACGCGATTGGAAAAAAAGGAGTTGTTTGTTATATGAATGTCCCTGGTTTTAACGGTCAGGGTCATATCGATTTATGGGAAAACAACGTTGCTGTCGGGGACTCATATTGGGATGCAAAAACGATTTGGATGTGGACACTGCCATGAAAAGTTTTTCTTTTGTAATTTTTTTTACTGTCACAGGTTGTTCATATGCCGGCCCACTATTAATCTTTGACTCCAAGCTGGAGCTAAATGCAAATTGTACGCTATCAGTGACACAGCCAAAAGGTAAGATGGAAAAAATTTATTTCTTTGAGAAAGAATCATCGAAGAATTGCCGGTTTATTAATCATTCTCAAACCAATATTCCTCATGCAGAGCGGATTGGGAATTTTTATGTTTTGCTAATCGAGACACTAGCAGAAAATAAGGAGCGATGTATTGCGAAATATACGGCTATCGCTGTTGCAAACAATGGCATTGTTTATCCAAGTTCAGTAACAAAAACAAGTGGCACATGCAATATTGGTAGAGAGCGAAAGGTGTTTGAATATTTTGCACACAAGATGCAATTGTTGGAAATCAAGTAGGTGATGACAGAAAAGGGGGCGGGGTTGCTTATTCTGCCGTCTCACTGAACCAGTGGCGATCATCGGTATGTTGTACGGCATGGTTCCAGTGTGCCGCGCTGACGTGATAGAAATCATTGATGCGTTCCGGCCCGGGTTGCCGGGTGGCCCGGGCAATGTCCTGAAAACCGGGGAAATGATGGAAGCCGGAACCGATGTGCCACACAAGGTGATGACGTGAGCCTGACTGACGGGATTCTTGAAGCTGTATTCAAGCACTATTGGGCGCTTAACCAGCCCAGCCCGGGTGTCTTTATCCCTTTGTAAAATATGGTTTTGTTGCTGCATTCCGACACCGGGCAGGGTGTGGCTCTGTAGCGTCCGGGTACAGGCTTCCGGCTGGCCGCCATTGAGCAATTCATGCCATTCTGCTACCCTTTTGCCCCTTCCTGAATCCACTGTTCCACCTGAATCTCCGGCCTTTCAATGACCAAATTCGTGTTTGTGACCGGCGGTGTCGTGTCTTCTTTGGGCAAGGGCATCGCCTCCGCCTCGCTGGCCGCTATTCTTGAGGCGCGCGGCCTCAAAGTAACTCTGATGAAGCTGGATCCCTATATCAATGTGGATCCGGGCACCATGAGCCCCTTCCAGCATGGCGAGGTGTATGTCACCGACGACGGCGCCGAGACCGATCTCGATCTGGGCCATTACGAACGCTTCGTCAACACCACCATGACCCAGCGCAACAATTACACCACCGGACGCATCTATTCGGACGTGATCCGCAAGGAGCGCCGGGGTGACTATCTCGGCGGCACGGTACAGGTGATCCCCCACATCACCGACGAGATCAAGCGCCGCATCCTCGAATGTGGCGAGGGCATGGATGTCGCCATGATCGAAATCGGCGGCACCGTGGGCGATATCGAATCACTGCCGTTTCTGGAGGCCATCCGCCAGTTGGGCGTGGAGCTGGGGCGCGACAATACCCTGTTTATGCACCTCACCCTGCTGCCGTACATCCCCACCGCCGGTGAGCTGAAGACCAAGCCCACCCAGCACTCGGTCAAAGAGCTGCGCTCCATCGGCGTCCAGCCGGACGTGTTGTTGTGCCGCGCCGATCGTGAGGTGCCGGCCGCCGAGCGGCGCAAGATTTCTCTGTTCACCAATGTGGAAGAGCGCGCCGTCGTGTCCGCCGTGGATGCAGCGACCATCTATCAGATTCCCCTGCTGCTGCATGCGCAGAAGCTGGATCAGATCGTGGTGGAAAAACTGCACATCGACGCGCCACCGGCCGACCTGTCCGAATGGCGCTCGGTGGTGGAGGCGCTGACCAACCCCACCGGTGAAGCCACGGTGGCCATGGTGGGCAAGTACATGGATCTCACCGAGGCTTACAAGTCACTGTCAGAATCACTGGTTCACGCCGGCTTACAGACCCGCACCAAGGTGAAAATCCGCTACATCGATTCCGAAGACATCGAACGTAACGGCACCGGAGTACTGGAAGACGTGGACGCGATTCTGGTGCCGGGCGGTTTTGGCGAACGCGGTGTGGAAGGCAAGATTCGCACCGTGCAGTATGCGCGTGAAAACAAGGTGCCGTATCTCGGTATCTGCCTTGGTATGCAGGTGGCGGTGATCGAGTTTGCGCGTAACGTGGCCGGCCTCGACGCTGCACACAGCACCGAGTTCGGCAAGGGCACGCCGCATCCGGTGATTGGTCTGATTACCGAGTGGACGACCGTCGAAGGTGAAGTCGAGCATCGCAGCGAGGATTCCGACCTGGGCGGCACCATGCGTCTCGGTGGTCAGGCGTGCGTGCTCGCCGAAGGCTCCAGGGCGCGTGAGATGTATGGCAAGGAACGCATCGTCGAGCGCCATCGTCATCGTTATGAATTCAACAACACCTACCTGGATCGGCTCACCGAGGCCGGGCTGGTGATTTCCGGCCGCTCTGCCGACGGCAGTCTGGTCGAGGTGGTGGAGCTGATGGATCACCCCTGGTTCATCGCCTGTCAGTTCCACCCGGAGTTCACTTCCACGCCACGTGACGGTCACCCACTGTTCAGCGGTTTCGTGCAGGCAGCCAGGGAGCATAGCGAAAAATGAAATTGTGCGGATTTGACGTCGGCCTGGATCAGCCCCTGTTCGTAATCGCCGGGCCCTGTGTCATTGAAAGCGAACAGCTGGCCATGGATACCGCCGGGCAGTTGAAAGAAATGACCGCACGGCTGGGCATTCCGTTCATCTACAAGTCGTCTTTCGACAAGGCCAATCGGTCATCCACTTCCAGTTATCGTGGTCCGGGTGTCGAAGCAGGCCTGCGTATCCTGCAGAAGGTGAAAGACGATATCGGCGTGGCGGTGATCACCGACGTCCACGAAGACACGCCGCTGCATGAAGTCGCCGACGTGGTGGACGTGTTGCAGACCCCGGCCTTTCTCTGCCGGCAGACCAATTTTATCCAGAACGTCGCCCGTAGCGGCCTGCCAGTGAATATCAAGAAGGGTCAGTTTCTCGCCCCCTGGGACATGCAGAACGTGGTCGACAAGGCACGCGAGGTGGGTAACGAGCAGATCATGGTCTGCGAACGTGGCGTTTCTTTCGGCTACAATACACTGATCTCCGACATGCGTGGCCTGGTGATCATGCGTGAGACCGGCTGCCCGGTGGTGTTCGACGCCACTCATTCGGTGCAGCAGCCGGGCGGGCAGGGCGCTACTTCCGGTGGCCAGAGTCAGTTCGTGCCGGTGCTGGCGCG
>JALTPW010000590.1 GCA_026999335.1 Chromatiales bacterium | reverse complement strand
GGGGGGCGAAGCCAGGCAGGACGTGTTTGTCCGATTCGACCTCGGAGACCAGCCCGGCATGCAGCGCCCAGCGCCGGTCATAGCGGAAAAAGGGCCACAGGGCCTCAAGGGTAATATTGTCGCTGTTACGAAAGTGCACCGGCTTGTCGTTGCTGTCACGCAGGCTGATGACCTGCCGTTCGGCACTGAGCTTGAGAGTGGGGTTCCAGCGGTCATAGAGGTAGCCGATACGGCCGATAAACCAGTCATTTTTTACGTCACGGGCCAGGGCCAGGCTGTAGTTATGGCGGTTCAACGGGTCGTTGCCGGCGGTGCTGAAGCCGAGTTCGCTACGCTCATCGCTGAAGGCCAGCCAGGGCAGCCACCAGGTAGGGGCGATGCGTGGCAGCGGGCTGTAGTCGGTAATTTCGCCGCTGATGGTGCTGATTGCTAGTGCCGGCTTGCTGGCGGACACTGTATACAGTGTTTTGCGTGGCTGCGGGGAGGGCAGGAAATAGAGGTCGAAGCCGCGTGCGCCGATGCCGGTGAAATACAAGCCGCTGTCATCGGGTGTTTCCAGGGGTGAGAAGGCACCGCCGATGAGATTGCTCAGGGTGTCAATCCTGCCGCTGTGCAGATCCAACCGACGGATGTTGTAGACGCCATCGTAATCGGCGCTGAACAGCAGTGACTGGCCATCGCGTGAATAGCGCGGTGTGGTCTCGATGCCGGGGGCATGGGTGAGCATCCGCCACTGTCGGTTCGCCAGCGAAAAACTTTCTAAGTTCCACAGGCTGTCGCGGCGCCATACCGGCAGGGCGAGCTGTTGTCCGTCCGGTGACCAGTCCAGTGCACCGAGTACCGTGTGATCTGTCCCCTGCCACAAGATCTCCAGCAATTTGCCGTGCGTGTCGAGCAGGTGCAGGGCGCTCTGTCCGCCGCTGTTGTGTACTGCAGTGATTTGCTGGCCGTCTGGGCTCCAGGCGGCGAACAGGTAGCGGCCACCGTGGGTGAGCTGAGTCTTTTTGCCGCTGTCGGGGTCGAGGTGGTAGAGGTCAGCAAACAGGTTGGTGCTGCGGGTGGTGTCGATCTCGGCAACCACGATGCCGGCCTCGGGGTGCAGATCGAAGTGGCGACCGCGCATGTTACCGATGGCCTGCGCCTGCTCACCACGGCGCAGGCGCATCAGGCGGGGTTCGCTCTGCTTATCGTCGCGCAGAAAATAGATGTCGCCATTGTCGGCCACCCGTGCCATGCCGGTGAAATAGCCGTAGCGTGTGAGTTGCTGCACCGGGGTTTCGCCGCGCTGGCGGATGTCGGCGATTTCGGCGCGGAAATCGTCGCGCAGGTATTGTTTGAATTCCACCCACAGCCGTTTGAGGTCGGTATCGAGCACCCGCCGGCTATTGCTGTTGATCATGAAGGGGATGAGATTGTTGCTGTACTGCTCGACCAACGCCTGCACCTTGTCGGTGCCGTAACGTTCGGCCACGAACTGGTAGAAATAGACGCCGTAGAGATAACGCGCCGTGTCCATGGGCCAGCTTTCCAGCGGCTGGTTTATCTGCCGTAGTGGTTTGATGCCGTATGCGTTCTCCATGCGCATCAGCATGCGGAACTGCGTGTTTTGGCCGCGGCCGATGTGACGGTCGGTTTCGTGATAGGTGGCCAGGCCTTCGATGAACCATGGTGGCTGTAGTACGTTGGGAAACAGCAGGAGCAGGCGGCCGAAGACTTTTTGCAGCCCGGCCGGCAGGCCCGCGCGCCGGTCGAGGTGCAGGGTGTGGGTGTATTCGTGGGTGATCAGGATCTCCAGCCAGTTGTTGTAATCATTGATAGTGCTGTCGCTGCGCGGCGGCGTGACGATGAGGGTGATGGTATTGCGCGGCAGGGGCGTCGCCGAGCCGTTGGAAAAATCGAAGCGGTCGCTAAGAATGAGTTGGGTGCGTTTTGCCGGGCGCCAGTTCAGTGCATGGATCAGCCGGTTATGGGTCTGCTCGGCGATGCCGGCGACTTCGTGGGCGAGGTTTTCTTCCCCATCGTGAAAATGGATTTCGAAATGCGCGCTGGTCAGGGTTTGCCAGTGCAGGGCCGGGTCGTGCGTCAGTGCGGCCTGCAGGGGGTTGGTAAACAAAACGCCGAGCAGCAATAGACTGGGCAGGATGTGTTTCATTTTATTGTCATCGATCAGTGTTGGCTATTGGCGTGAGTTCGGCCCGGGCCGATGGTTCTGCGTGTCCCAGAACCTGATCCAGATAATCCACCAACTGGTCACGGATCTCGGGCCGGGTCAGGGCGTCGATGTGGCCGGTGTCCGGGACGATCCAGAGTGCCTTCGGTTTCTGTGCGGCCCGGTAGAGTCGCTCGGCATGGTGTGGCGGGACGATGACGTCCGCTTGGCCGTGGATGATGAGTACGGGCGTGGGACTGATGCGGGCAATGGCTTCTTCTGGGGCGTGGTGGTCGGAGATTAGCCAGGAAAGGGGATATTGCAAGGGCCAGGTAAGCCAGAAGTCGGCCAGCTTTTCGCGCGCGATGAGGCGGTAATCACTGAAGGCGCTGTCCAGTATCAGGGCGCGTATGCGCGGCGCCAGGCCGGCGCGGTCGATGGCGACGACGCCCAGGTCGCCGCCCAGGCTTTGCCCCAGTACGATGATCTTGTTGTGATCCAGATGGGGGTGGTCGAGCAGCCAGTGCAGGGCCGCCTGCACGTCATCCGTGGCGCCTTGCAGGGACGGTTCACCACCCGACAGGCCATAACCCCGGTAATCCAGCAGAAGCACGTTGTAGCCGCGTGAGGGCAGCCAGTAGACGCTGCCGATGTGGGTGCTGATGTTCTCGGCATTGCCGTGCAGGAAGAGGATGGTACCGCGGGGCGTCTCCTCGGTGGGCAGGAACCAGGCGTAGAGGCGCACGCCGTCGCTGCTCTCGATAAAGACATTTTCAAAATCCAGGCCCAGTTCGTCCGGGCTGCGCAGGAGCGTTTGCATAGGGACGAAGAACAGATTGCTGCAGGCGCCGAGGCTCAAGAGCAGTCCGAGGATGAATAATCGTCTGGCAAATCCGGGATTTTGACCGGGTAACATGGCGAGTAATGTCCTGAATATACATTATATTCAGGACATTACACTAAAAGTAGATTTTCAGTGAGACCTGTGCCTCATTGTACCGGCCGTCGAGCAGGCGGTAGCGTCCTCCACTTAGACGCAGGCGCCGGTGTTCGCCGGGACTGGCCATGAGGCCGATGGTCGGGTCGGCGGCCAAGCGGGCGTTGTCGGCATAGGCGGCGCCGATTTCGGCCTCCAACAGGCGGTAGCCCAGGAGGCGTTTGTCGCGGGTGCGATGTTGACGCCGGGCCCGCCGCGCAGGATGAAGCTCTGGTGGTCGTCTTGTGTCAGGCCCTCGATGCCGGTGACCACGCGCCAGGAGATACGGCGGAAGAGAGCGTCCCAGGGTTCCATGTTGCCGATGCGGACAATGTGCAGTTGCCGCTCAAATTCGTTGGAGACGATATTGGCGGGGTTGCAGTCCAGGGTGTCGGAGGTGAGTCCGAACAATTGGTTGGAGGTGGAGCCGTTGGTAGTGGCCAGGATGTGGGCAAACAGCCTGCTCTGGCCCTTGAAGATCTGGATACCAATTCCGCAGCCTGGGCCGTTGTCGGCGAGGGCAAATCCGGGCAGGGCTGAGGCGGCGGGCGCCAGGGATAATGCCGCTTTTTTTATTCGTCTCGATTGAAGGTTAAAACCACCGCCTTCAGGCGGTTAGATTTATCCGTGCTGCTTGTTGTATGGGTTGTTGAAGGTGCGTATGACAGCAAGTTGTTTCGGTTGTCACTG
>JALTPW010000589.1 GCA_026999335.1 Chromatiales bacterium | reverse complement strand
GGGTATTGGGTAACGTCCCCTTTTTACTGGTATTGGGTAACGTCCCCTTTTTACTCTTTTTACTTATATTCAGTGGCTTGAAATAAGCTAAGCTTTTTCTTGCCTCCCTGTCAACCGTCCTTTTTCCTGCTATCGAGCGGAGAAGTACGTCACTTTGATCCATATTATGCTGTGCCTTCACCGTACAATCAGGTTGCTGTGTATTTCAACAGACTAAAGGCAGGCATTATTCCAGTGAAAAAAGACAAAACTTGTCATGTTTTCCTCTTTTCTGTGGGAGCGGCTTCAGCCACGATAATTGCGTGAATGATAATTCGCGGCTGAAGCTGTTCCCGTGGTTTTTTCAAAGCCTTCAAACTACAAGGGGAGTTTTCTCAGCGGCTGGGAAAATGTTTCTGTAGTTGCAGCAGCAGGATTTCAGTGACGCTATCCAGTTCGATATCGGCGTGTAGATCACACAGTTGCGTGGTCTCCAGCCCCTCATAACCGCAGGGGTTGATGCGCGAGAAAGGCGCCAGATCCATGTCCACGTTGAGGCTGAGGCCGTGGTAGCAACAGCCGCGGCGCACACGCAGGCCGAGGGCGGCGATTTTTTTGTCGTCGACATAGATACCGGGCGCACCCGCGCGGCGCTGACCCTCGATGCCGTAGGTGCCAAGCAGGTCAATCACCATCTGCTCCATATGTCGCACCAATTCCTTCACGCCCAGTCTGCGGCGTTTCAGATCCAATAGTAAATAGGCAATGAGCTGGCCGGGGCCGTGATAGGTCACCTGGCCGCCTCGGTCGCACTTCACTATCGGAATGTCACCGGGGGAGAGCAGGTGTTCACGCTTGCCGTTGAGGCCAAGAGTGAAGACGGGCGGGTGTTCGAGCAACCAGATTTCATCCGTGGTGTCGGCGTTGCGACGGGCGGTGAAGTCCTGCATCTCGCGCCACAGGCTTTCATAGCCACGCAGGCCGAGGTGACGGATGAGAGGTGGATTCATCGTCTGGCTAAAG
>JALTPW010000588.1 GCA_026999335.1 Chromatiales bacterium | reverse complement strand
CCAAATCGGGGTGGTTGGCAAGGAGCTGTCCACGCGCTTCCAGGCCATCGAGATAGGTATGGGTCTGTACTGATCCCCGCTGATTGGAGGGTATAGTCGATGATATCCTCAAGATCGCGTTCGGCTTTCTCCGCGAATTTATAGCAGGGGGTGGTCTTAGCCACTTACTCGTTTCTGTAATTTATCCATGACGGTTTTGCCGTCGGTGACCTTGCCGGTTTGTAGGTCGGCGATACCTTCCTGGATGGTTTTTTTCAGATGTTCCTCTTTCAGTGCCTCGAGCTGAGTATATTCCGCCACCGAAATCACCACGGCAATGGGCTTGCCATTCCGGTTGATTCCAACGGGACCACGCTGTGCCTTGATGAGGACTTCGCCGAATTCGCGTTTGGCATCACTGGCGTTGAGCATTTCCACAGCGCACCTCATTTTGATTAAAGTGATTAAGTTGATCAATTTTAGGCTTTTCGATAGGCGATAGGCTATGTCCACCTGCTGTTTCATGTGACCGCCCCTGATGCGGCGAGGGCTAGGTTATATTTTTCGTCCGGCAAAAACAGAGGTGGAGATGCGATGTCAGCTATTCGAATCTCCCAGCGACAGCATATACTGTCACAGGGGATCCTACCGAGTCACCGCCTTTCTGGCTTCGTCGAGTGGTATCATCAAGGTCGTGTCATGCGTTGGAGACTCATGGAATACCCCCAGCTGATAAAAACCTCTGGCCTTGTTCGATAGGGCGTGAACCAGCAGGGCGCGGATCCCCGCCCTGCCGTATCTGCCGGGTTTGATGCCAGCACGACGAAAAAATAGGGGCCGGATGGCCGAAGTTGTGCCTGATAGCGATGAACAATCGCTGCACCACTTTATCCGCAACGTAGAGTGGGATACATCGGCGGTTATGAGGCCGGTGGCGCAGCAAGCCAATGACTTGCTGGGAGCGCCATTGGAAACCGCCTTACTGATCGATGAGAGCGGCTTTGAAAAAAAGGGAACCCACTC
>JALTPW010000587.1 GCA_026999335.1 Chromatiales bacterium | reverse complement strand
TAATGGCACTACGCAGTGGAAGTTTCAAAGAGATACTCCTTTTGATGTTAGACTATATCCAAGTTTTGATAATAATTTTTTTAATTCGTCAAGTATTATTAATAATGATGGTTATAGAGAGCAGGTAATGACTAAAGTTGAAATAAATACAGGGAATTTAACAACCGAAGTAGTAAGAGCAAATTATTCTGGTGATTATATAAACCCTACTAATTTAGTTGGAGCAGTTACTAATATTGCCAAACACCCAAACAATAATAATCTATATGCTATAACTTACGCAGAACCATCACCAGGATGGGTAGTAAACTCCTATTTAGGCTTGTACAATGCCAATACAGAAGAATGGGTTTATGAACGTAAATTAATGGCACCGCCAACAGTAAATAGTAGTGCATACGAACCAAAAATATACAATAACAAATTATATGCTTGGGTTGGTAAAAATATAGTTTGCCATGATTTAGAAACAGGAGAACAGGTTTGGAGAACACCTTTTCCACAAGACTTTTTATTTTCAGGTTTTATTATAGAAGAAGGCAAAATAATAGCCAACAATGAAGACACTTATACCTATTGTTTAAACCCTGAAGATGGGACTATTATTTGGAAAACAGAAAGTGCAGGTACAAGTGGAAGAATGAGTTATTTAAACGGTATTGTGTATTTTGTTGGCGGTTCATCTGGTAAACTACACGCTATTGATGTAAGTACGGGAGAGCATGTTTGGAGACTTAATAGCGAAGATACAACAAGTTATAAAACAAATGCAGTTTATGTATTTGAAGCAGCAAACGGAAACCCTGCAAAAGTTATTGCTTTAACTCATATGAATGCTTATAGTTTTGAGGCGTATCAATAATAAAATTTGAACTCCGAAAGGCTAGATATAGTACAGGTAACAATACATATAAAAAATGGCAGTTTAGTGCTAAATTTAATATTTGATACTTTTCTGCTATCTTTGTTTTAAAACCTAAAAAAGTACCATTTTTATATACTAC
>JALTPW010000586.1 GCA_026999335.1 Chromatiales bacterium | reverse complement strand
TGTACGCCCAGCAGACGTTCCCGTTTGATGGCCTGCTCGACAAAGCGCCGTGCCGCCGATGCTGGCAGTTGGTATTCGGTGCGCAACTTGAGCATGTCGCTACCGGTGTCGATGAGGGCCGTGACCGGCCGGCCTGTCAATGCCTCCCCGGGCCCTGCCATCACCTGCTGTTGATGGCAGGCAGCGAGAACCGACTCACTGTCATAAGGTGAATCGGCCAGGGGAGAAATCAGCTCAATGTGGGACACAGTATATAAACCTCTTGTTTAGGACTCAAAAAAAGACTGAGGACTAAGGGTATAAAACTGAGCATTTAGCCTTATACCCTTAGTCCTGATCCTGGGATTATACCTGCACCCTGAACCGATACTGAACAAAAACCTCGGCCTCGCGCACCACCGAGGCCATCGCCACCTCGAAGGCCTGCCCCTTCACCCGCACGTGCAGCGATTCCTGGTTGGCCCATCGTGGCAACAGTAAGGAGGCGGAACACCCTTCCGCATTGTTTTTGGGGAAATAGAAACCCAGTTCCGGCGCCTGATCCAGATCCTGCGCCGTGCGGCCAAATTGGATGGGCTGTGCCGCACCCTCGATAATCTCCACACCCAGTTTGCTGCGCCCCTCACTGACCTCTCCCCGCCAGCGCACGATGCCCATGGACAAACCCTGTTGCCCCATCTCCGGCAGAAAGCCTACCACGCCCAGTAATGAACCGACTATCGGCATCTCATCGGCAATACCCACGCGGCCCAGCAGCAGGCAACCGGTATCGCTCTGATCCAGCATCTGCCAGTCACTCAGTTGATAACGCACCTCATCTTCGCTATCCAGACTCAGGACTTCGATACCTCCGTGCACTTCGGTATTGCAGGCCTGCGTCAAATGCCCGGGATCGGAGAGAAAATATTCCAACGCCTTCAGACCCAACGCCACCTTGACGAAGCGCCGCGCTGCGGATCGCGGCCCCCTACGCCCCCAATGGGAACCCAACAGACCCACCAACA
>JALTPW010000585.1 GCA_026999335.1 Chromatiales bacterium | reverse complement strand
CGCCGGCATTCAGAAGATGGGCCTGCCCTTACGGCACCTTAAAGCACTGGACAAATTATCAACCTGTCGCACCGCCGTGCTAGGCGGACATGCCCAATATTGTGAAAACGACCACCTCAACGGCATCTGGTACAACTCCTGTAAACACCGCTCCTGCCCCCAGTGCAGGGGCATGGCAACCGAAGAATGGCTGATCAACACCCAAAAAGTCTTGCTGGCCTGTGCGCACCACCACGTAATCTTCACACTGCCATCCGCACTCAATGACCTATGGCGCTATAATCCGGCAATCATGACCAATATCCTGTTTCAGGCGACCCAGCAAACCCTGCAACAATTCTCAAAAGACCCCAAATACCTGAATGCCACCCCCGGTATCCTCAGCGCACTCCATACCTGGGGCCGCAACCTGTCACTACACCCCCACCTACATGTCCTCATTAGCCATGGCGGGATCAACAAACAAGGTGACTGGGTCAAGCCTAAAAGAGACATTCTGTTTCCACAAAAACCGGTCATGATGGTGTATCGGGGCAAGCTGCTCTCACTGATAAAAAAGGCGATGGAAACAGAGGAATGGCAACTCCCACCCACGGTACGCAAAAATCAACTGACCAGTTTGTTAAACAAACTGGGGCGTAAGAACTGGGTCGTGCATTTTTGTGAGCGTTACGACCATGCCGAAGGCGTCGCCAAATACCTGTCACGTTACGTAAAATCCGGCCCCCTGAAAAACCAACAAATCATCTTGGTCACCGACCAGCACGTCACCTGGCAATACCATTCTCACCAAACCAAGCAAAAAGAAACCCTAACCCTGGGGCATGCAGCCTTTATTCGTCGGCTCATACAGCATGCCCCCTTACCCGGAAAACCCACCGTACGCTATAGCGGCCTATATAACGCCGCTGCACGCCGCAAACTGAACAAAGCCCGGGAAACACTGGGCCAAAGGGAAGTGAGCGAGCGAACCCTCCTGAAATGGCAAGCCTTTCTGGAAAGCA